>JBOHWM010000189.1:0-23950 GCA_050736555.1 Binataceae bacterium (SeqCode) | reverse complement strand
AATTTGATGAATATGCGGATGGAGCGGTTTAATTCCTGGTCATAACCGAACAGCAATCCAAATCCGGCGCTATTCGCTTTGCAGTGCCGGGCGGCCCAGCACGATGCCGCCGTCAACCGCGATCACCTGGCCGGTAACGTTGGCGGCGCGCTCCGAGCATAACCATGACACCGTACGGCCGATGTCGTCGGGAGTCTGTTCGCGGCCAAGCGGCGTCAAAGTGCGCACCGCCTGATCGAAAGCCATGCGCGCGCGATCCTGGCCGCCGCCAATCGCAGCGCCAAGCTCTTCCCAGATTTTCGTATAGATGAGCCCTGGCGCGACGGCGTTGACCCGGATACTGGAGGGGCCGAGTTTCAGCGCGAGCGAGCGGGTGTAGGAGATAACACCGGCTTTGGCGGCAGCGTAAGCGGCCAAAAGAGGCGTGGCCAGAAGTCCGGCGATTGAGGAGGTATTGCAGATGGCGGCGCCGGCTTGCATCCGCGGCACCACGGCTTTGCTGACGATATAAACCGAATTGAGGTTGAGTTCGATATAGCGGCGCCAAATCTCCACGCTATGCCAGTCCGAATGGCTGCCGATCTCGAACCATTGCGCCTCACCACCGCCGGCATTGTTGCACAGCACGTCAGGATGCGGACCGAGGCTGGCGGTTATAGCGTCAAGCGCCCGCGCGACTTGCGCCTCATCGGTCACGTCCGCGCCGAAGCCCTGAACGCGCGCGGCGATTTCATTCGGCGGCGGCTGCAACGCCTTATCCACCACCGCGACCCGTTCGACCACATTTTCGGCCAGCAGCGCGCGCACGATGCCCAGTCCGAGCCCGCGTGCGCCACCAGTCACGATTGCGTATTTCATTGTCGTCCTCTCCGTCTCCATCGTCGCGGCGGGGCCGCGTCCGCAGCACGCGGTATCGGTTCGTCTTCGCCCATGTAGGTGCGCCGGTAGACGCGCAAGAGCGCGGCAAATATCGCGATTACCGCCGGTCCCGCAAATAAGCCGAGCGGACCATAAACCTCAATTCCGCCCGCCAGGCCAAAAAATAATGCCAGCGTCGGCAGGCTGGTGCCATGTTTCATCGCGACCGGCTTGATGAAGTTGTCGATAATCAGCAGCGCCAACAACGCCCATATGGCCAAGCCAACCGCCGCGCTCCAGCCAACCTTAACGCCGAGATAGATTGCGACAGGAACCCAGACTAACGCGGTGCCGCCCACCGGCAACAACCCCGCGGCCGCGGTGACAATCCCAAGGAAGGCCCAGTACGGCACTCCGCATACCAGGTAGGCAAGACCGATCGAAACGCCGTCGAGCAACGCGGTCAGCATCAGCCCGCGCATCACCGCCGATAGCGTGGTGCGCAGTGTGTCGAAAACGGTGGCCTTGTCACGTTCGTGCAGCGGGGTTAATTCGCGCAGCCCTTCGTAATAGGTTTCGCCGTCACGCAACATATAGAAGAGCGTCAGCAGCATCACGACAAAATGAAAAACAAACGCCGCGAAATTGCTCGCGGCCGTCTCGCCGTGAGCAATCACGTAGGCGCTTAGCGCCTTCGCCCCGTCCACCGCCAAGCCGCGCAGTTCGTTATCCAGCCGCATACCGTGACGCGATAAGCTGAGGCTGATTGCCGCACCGGCGCGCGTGCCAGCAAACCATTGCGTCATGCGCGAGGCACCGCCGTTCAGCGAGAGCCCTGAAACCGCCGCGTAGAGATGCTGCGCTTCGCTGACCAGCCGCCCGGATAGCCAAATCGCAGGCAGGATTACCAACAAGGCGACCATCGCGGTTAGGACCGCGGCTGAAATCGTGCGATGTTTGATCAGCCGATCGAGATGAGCGAGCGCGGGATGGGCCAGGAAGGCTAGCAGGATTGCCCACGCGATCGGCGTCAGGAATGGATAGAATACTTGGTACAGCTCATAGGCCATCAGCGCCATGAAGGCGAAGAAGAAGGCCCGCATTATGTGCTCGCGTTCCATCGCTTCTCCTGGGCGTTGCGAGCTTAGCAGATGAAGCCTTGGGGGTCGCGGCATTCCATGCCGACGGTCGGAGAGCGCTCGCGTTGCTCGGGAGTTTTCCCACGAGCAACCGTCGGTATGAAATGCCGTTTGGGTTGTCAACGAGGGGCGGTTATGGAAATCAACGGTATCGCGCATGTCTATATCACGGTGGCAAATTTCGACGCCTGCCAGCCCTTTTACCGGCGCTTGCTGCCGTTCATGGGACTGACATACGTGGTGCGCGACACCGATAATGAACTTTATTGCATCGGCGGACGCACCGGCGTTGGTATCACGCGCTGTGCTTCGGAATTTCGCGGCCAAGGCAGCGATCAGAAGCGTGCGGGATTACATCATGTTTGTTTCCGGGCGCGTTCGCGCGAGGACGTTGACGCCGTGCATGCGCTGGCGCGGGAACTTGGGGCCAAGATGCTGCGAGCGCCCGAGGATGGCCGCTGGGCGCCGGGCTATTACTCAGTGCTGTTCGAGGATCCCGACGGCGTTCGGCTGGAGGTCAACCATATTCCGGGTAAAGGCCTGCTCGCAGACACAGCGCCCAGTACTTGATGGGTCCGCGTCATGCCACTTTCTGGTTGACGGCACTATGGCACGGAGGATTCGCCGGCAAGGCGCCCCGAGTCGAGAACTATTTGAAATTTGTAATGTGCGCCGGAAGTTGAGCCCGGCAATCGTGGCCAGAATCATCTGGGCATAGCCCAGAGGTGGCGTTTGTAGGTGAGTCGCATGCGATGAGTTAAATGACAATTGCCGTTGGTGTGCGAATTATCATGCAGCCGCAGCGATCGGCGTGATTGCCGCGACGGGAGTTTTTGTCTAACCTTGCAGTTTGTTTGAAAGCATTGGCAAACATGGGAAGCGCAAAGGCACGTAGCTCAGCGGGAGAGCACTTCCCTGACACGGAAGGGGTCGGCGGTTCAATCCCGCCCGTGCCTACCAGGTTACCCGTTCGCATTCCGCTAACCGAGATCATCGTCTGACAGCCTCCAGAGTTAAGTACGGACGCCACTTTTACTTGCAATTGATCAATTACCCGTCTTTCATAGCTCCGCGATGAGCGCCGTGATTACCGTAAACCTCAACGGCGATACGCGGGTGGTGCCGGACGGCACCCGTGTGCGCGAACTGCTCGACGGCGGCGCCCGCGCGATCATTGCGGCGCGCGTTAACGGCAAGCTGGTCGATCTCAGCCGCGAGCTTCACCATGACGCGACGGTTGAGCTGGTCAGCACCGACAGCCCCGACGGCATCGATGTGCTGCGCCATTCCACCGCCCATCTTATGGCCCAGGCGGTGCAGAGCCTCTATCCCGGTACGCAGGTCACCATCGGACCGACGATCGAGGACGGTTTCTTTTACGACTTCGCGCCGCCGGTGCCGTTTACGCTCGACGATCTGCCGAAAATTGAAGCCAGGATGCGCGAGTTGTCGAAGGCCGATCTCCACGTCGAACGCATTGAGGTTCCGCGCGAGGAAGCGATCGCGCGTTTCGAAAGTCTGGGCGAACATTACAAAGTCGAGATCCTGCGCGGCATTCCGGAGGCGACGGTCTCAATTTATCGCCAGGGCGACTGGATGGACTTGTGCCGCGGACCGCATGTGCCCTCGACGCGTTATCTGCGTGCGTTCAAATTGACCAGCGTGGCGGGCGCGTATTGGCGTGGCGACGAACACAACGCGATGCTCGCGCGGATTTACGGCACCGCCTTTCCGGATAAGGACGCTCTGGAAGAGCATCTGCGGCTGGTCGAACTGGCTCGTCAGCGCGACCATCGCAAGCTTGGGCGCGAGATGGAGCTGTTTTTCTTCGATCCGATCTCGCCGGGACAACCGTTTTACCTGCCCAAGGGCATGGTTATATTCAATGAGTTGGTTGAATACATGCGGCGGCTCTATCGTCGCTATGGGTTTGAAGAGGTCGTCACGCCACAGATTTATAAGAACGCTCTGTTCCAAATCTCGGGTCATTGGGAAAATTTTCGCGAAAATATGTTTCTGACTCTCGACCCGGAAGCGCCGCAAGAGGGCATCGATACCGGGCCTGAAGGATGGCGCCGTGGCTACGGCGTGAAGCCGATGAACTGCCCTGGCCACACCTTCATCTATCGCGCGGCGAAGCGTTCTTATCGCGATTTACCGATGCGCGTGGCGGAATTCTCCCGGCTCCATCGCGCGGAACGCTCGGGCGTTTTGCATGGGCTTACGCGCGCGCGTGTGATGTCGCAGGACGACGCGCACATTTTTTGCGCTTCGGCACAAATCGAAGACGAAGTCGCGGCGAACCTGGAAATGGTGCGCGAAGTGTATGCCACGCTCGGTTTTGATCAGGTCGAATTTAAGCTGGCGACCATGCCCGACCAGCATCTCGGCAGCGAGGAGCAGTGGCGCGCAAGCGAAGAACAGCTTGCCGCCGCGATGCGCCGCAATCAGCTCGCGTTTGAGATCAATCCCAAGGAAGGCGCCTTTTACGGACCCAAGATCGAGATTTACGTACCCGACGCACTCAAACGGCGATGGCAGCTTGCGACGATTCAACTGGATTACAATCTGCCCGAGCGTTTCGACCTCAAATACACTGCCAGTGCCGGGAATGAAGAACGTCCGGCCATGATCCATCGGGCGATTCTCGGCTCGCTCGAACGCTTTATCGGTGTCCTGATCGAGCATACCGGCGGCGTGCTACCGTTTTGGCTCGCGCCCGAACAGGCGCGCGTACTTTCACTCAGCGAAAAGGTCGAAGCGTATGCAGTTGAAATTGCGGCAATGCTGAAAGGGGTCGGCTTTCGATCCAGCGCCGATCTGCGCAATGAGAAACTGGGCTTCAAGGTGAGGGAAGCGGAGCTGGCCAAGGTTCCCTACATGATCGTCGTGGGTGAGCGCGAAGCCGCCACGCGGACAATTTCGTTGCGTCTTTTGCGCGGCGCCAAAAGCCAGACAATGGCGCTCGACGGTTTGCTCGAACAAATGCAAGCTGAACCGCTCCCCGCGTGAGCGCCGGATTGACGGCCCGGATGGTAATTGCGTTAGAATCGAACAACAGTGAGGGGGCAAATAAAGCCGCTCGTAGGGCGACAATGCGAACGGCATCTAGATCCATAGACTCGGTGTGGTAACCGAGGGAGGTGATTTATCCGAAGAGATTTTCGTACCCCGCCATCGCGAGAACCCGCGGTGCGCGTCAATCAGCAGATTCGCGCGTCTGAAGTGCGCGTAATCGACGCGGACGGCACCCAAGTGGGAATCATGAACATACGCGACGCGATCCGCGTCGCCGAAAGCCGGGGATTGGACCTGGTTGAGGTGGCCGCCAGCGCCCAACCGCCAGTCTGCCGCATCGCGGACTTTGACAAGTATCGCTACGCGCAAAAGAAAAAGGTGCATGACTCCAAGCGTCATGCCAGCGCCAGCGCGGTCAAGGAAGTGAAGATGGGCGCGCTGACCGAGAGACACGACGTCGATTTCAAGATTAAACATATCCGGCGCTTTGTCGGCGACGGCCAGCGTGTTAAGCTCTCGGTTTCGTTTCGCGGACGACAGATTATCCATCCTGAACTCGGACGGGCGCTGCTCGACCAGATTGTCGAGCAGGTACGCGACGTCGCGCAGCCCGATGGCGGGACACGGATGGAAGGACGTAATATGTCGATCCTGTTGACGCCGCGATGAGTACGCCGCCAGGGAGTATGGACGAGTGCCTAAACTGAAGACCAACCGCAGCGCCGCCAAGCGCTTCAAGGTGAGCAAGACCGGCAAGATCAAACATAAGCGCGCCTACCTGCGCCACTTGCTGTCGAGCAAAAGCCGTGGTCGCAAACGGCGTCTACGGCGGGCTGGAGTCGTGAGTCCGGCCAACAGCAAAGCGGTGCGGGCGCTGGTGCCGTACTTATAGCGTTGCGTCATGAATCGGATGTATTTCCAGCATGGTCAAATTCGTTCTCCACGGATAGGAAGGCGATCAGTGGGAAAGAAGGAGTTGCGCTTCGATGCCTCGCGCTAAAGGCGGCCCGAAATCGCGCCGCCGCCATAAACGAAGTCTCAAGCTCGCGTCGGGTTTTGTTGGTGGGCGTGGCCTGTTCAAACAGGCACGCAGCACTCTTGAGAAGGGCCTGACCTACGCCTATCGCGATCGCAAACAGAAGAAACGCGAGTTTCGGGGTTTGTGGGTCGCGCGCATCAACGCCGGCGTGCGTGAGCATGGACTCAACTACAGCCGCTTCATCAATGGGTTGAAGAAGGCTGGCGTTGAAATTGATCGCAAACAACTGGCCGCACTCGCCTTCGAGCGCGACGCCTTGTTCGTCGAACTCGTGCGCAAGGCCCGCACCGCGCTGGGCGAAGCGGCCTGAGCGTGCGGCCGCGGCAGTTGAGGCCGCGTATTTCGGGGACCATGTGGCTGTCCACATGGTCCTTATATTTGGACTTACCAATTCGCGCCGATCGCCAATGAAGGAACAACTGGAGGAAATCCGCGCCCGTGCATTAGATCAGTTGGCCGACGGGGCCACTGAAGAGCAGATCGGGAGCGTCCGTGTACGCGTGCTCGGCCGCGCGGGCGAGTTGACCGAGATCATGCGCCGCATGCGCGAGGTAGCCAACGAGGAGCGCCCGGCGATTGGCCGTCTGGTCAACGACATCAAGCGCGAAATCGAAAGCCGTATCGCGGTGCTGACGGAAAATCTCCAACGGGCCGCGATGGAGCGTTCGCTCAGCGAGGCGCGGCTCGATGTGACCTTACCCGGCATGCGGATACCGCGCGGCTGGCTCCATCCGGTGACGCAAAGCCTCGAACGGATGCTCGATATTTTCATTGCAATGGGCTTCGAGGTGGCGGCGACCCGTGATGTGGAAGACGACTTCCACAATTTCGGCGCGCTCAATTTTCCCGCCGAACATCCCGCGCGCGAGATGCAGGACACCTTTTTTCTGCCGGGCGGACTCTTGCTCCGCACCCATACCTCGAACGGCCAAATCCGCGTGATGGAGCGTCGCCGGCCGCCGTTAGCTGTGGTATGTCCCGGTAATTGCTATCGTCGCGACGAGCCGAGTGTGCGCGCCTCGCCGATGTTCGGCCAGATCGAAGGCTTCATGGTTGATCACACCGGGATTATTACCATGGCGCATCTGAAGGGCGTTCTGAGCGAATTTCTGCGCGCTTTTTTTGGATCTGCCACCGGTGTTCGTTTCCGTGCCAGTTTTTTCCCATTTACCGAGCCGAGCGCCGAGGTCGATATTAGTTGCTTGTTATGCGGCGGTGCCGGATGCCGGGTGTGCAAACAAACGGGATGGACCGAAATTCTAGGCTCCGGCATGATTCATCCGAACGTGCTGCGCACGGTGGGCTACGATCCGGAGGAATACCAGGGGTTCGCCTTCGGCATGGGTGTCGAGCGCACTTCGTTGCTTAAATTGGGCGTGGACGATCTGCGGCTGTTTTTTGAAAATGATTTGCGCTTTCTGCGCCAATTCCGGTCTTCCGTTGAGGCCGCCTGATGAAGCTGCCGCTTAGCTGGCTTAAGGAGTTCATCACGCTCGACGTCGAGCTTGACGAACTTTGTAGCCGTCTTACGATGGCCGGCCTGGAAGTTGAGAACGTTGAGCGGATAGAGCCAACTTTCAGCGGCGTCTATGCGGCCAAGGTACTGGCCGTCGAGCGTCATCCGAATGCCGACCGGCTCAGTCTGTGTGAGGTCGACGCGGGCGCTGCCGGCCGATGGCGCGTCGTATGTGGCGCGCCCAACGTACGCGCCGGCATGTTCGCGGCGCTGGCAAAAGTCGGCGCGCGTTTGGCCGGCGGCGTGCACGGTGAAGGGACGGGCAGCCTCGAGACGGCGGTGCCGCTCCAAGCGGCGGTGATCCGCGGGGTTCAATCCGAGGGGATGCTGTGCTCTGAGCTTGAGCTGGCACTTTCCAAGGAGCACGAGGGCATTTTGGAAATCGGTGGCGACGCCACACCGGGCGCGGACCTGGCCGACTATCTCCAGATGCCCGATAGGGTACTGGATTTAGCGATCACGCCCAATCGCGGTGATTGCCTGTCGGTCGTTGGATTAGCGCGCGAAATCGCCGCGCTGTTTGGTCTTCGTTTGAAAATGCCGCGCCCGCGGCTGGCTAAGACGCCCGCGCACGACGGTGCCCATCCGTCGCTTACGGTGGAAATACAGGCGGCTGAGCTGTGTCCGCGCTATGCCGCGTTGGCGATGGAAAACGTCAGAATAGGTCCGTCGCCCGTGACCATCCGCCGCCGTCTTGAGTTATGTGGAATACGTGCGGTTAATAACGTGGTCGATGCCACCAATTACGTGATGCTCGAGTTGGGGCAACCGCTCCACGCCTTCGACTCCGATCGCCTTGCGGGCGGCGCTATCGTGGTGCGGCGCGCCGGTAATGACAAGGAATTCACCACGCTTGACAACGTCAACCGCGCACTCGAACCCGCCGACCTGTTGATCACCGATCGCGAAAAGCCGCTGGCGATTGCCGGTGTTATGGGCGGACTTAATTCCGAGATTAGTTCCTCCACCGTGCGCATCATTTTCGAGAGCGCTTATTTCGAGCCGATGACGATTGCACGCACTGCTCGCCGGCTGAGTTTGCGCAGCGAGGCCAGCTACCGTTTCGAGCGCGGAATTGACCGCGCCGGGCAGGTCAACGCGTTGTTGCGGGTGGCGGAATTGACGCGGAAATGCGCTGGCGCGCGGGAATCCGCCGCGCTAATTGACATTGAGGCGAATCCGGCTCCAAATCGCGAAATCATCCTGGACCCGCAAGCAATGGCCGCTTTGCTTGGAGTAAAACTGCCCTTGGTGGAAGTCCGGCGCCGTCTGAAAGCGATCGGAGCCAAGGTCACGCCAATGCCGGGCAACCGCTTGAAAGTGACCGCGCCGCCGTTTCGCCCAGATCTCAATCAAGCGGCCGATTTGGCCGAAGAGGTCGCGCGACTGGCCGGGCTGGATGAAATACCGGCGACTTTGCCAATCCGCACGGCGCTTGTCCCACCGCCCGATCCGTGGCGCTCGTCAATCAAGCGCGTGCGTGACCTGATGACTGGATGCGGCCTGGTCGAATGCAGAACCATTGCGTTTATCGCGCCGGGTGAAAATCTTCGTTTTCCAGGATTTGAAGGGTCGGAAGCGGTGGGCGTGAATAATCCGTTATCCGCCGAATTATCGGAATTGCGCCGAAGCCTGTTACCCGGACTGTTGCAGGCGCTGCGCTTCAATCTCAACCGGGAAGCGACGGCCTTTCACGGTTTCGAGCTTGGCAAGGTGTTTGGATTGCGCGACGGGCTTGTCGGTGAGCGCGAGCGTATCGCCGGGCTCAGCTTCGGCGAATATGCCTGCGGCGCCGTTGGTCAACCGGGTGTGGCGGCCAGCTTCGCAACGATCAAGGGAATTATCGAAAGCTGTCTGAGCGCGCTGGGCGTGCCGGAACGAGTCGAGTTCGAGCCACCCGCCGCCGGCGTTCTGTCTTATCTCCATCCGGGTCGTTCGGCGCAGCTACAAATCGACGGAGAAAAGCTTGGAATTGTAGGCGAGCTCCATCCGGCGGAGATGTTAAGATATGAGTTAAATAGCGCATGTGTGCTGTTTGAGCTTGACTTATCATTACTTCTCTCCTATGTTTTCTTGTCACGTCCAGCGATTGAGGCGCCACCCAAGTATCCCGCCGTGCGGCGAGACTTGGCTTTGGTGCTCACTCGGGAATACCCGGCTGCGAGAATCCTGAGGGCACTTGAGGAGATTGGACCGGCGCTGCTCGAGAGCGTCGAGATTTTTGACATATACGAAGGGAGTTCGATACCGCAAGGAAAAAAGAGCGTGGCATTGGCCTGTTGTTATCGGAGTAAGGAGCGTACCTTGACCGATGAAGAGGTTAATCGCACGCACGCCGCGCTGGTGGAGCAGGCCACGGTCAGATTGGGGGCGGAATTGCGGCAATAGCGGCGCTTTTTGACGAGCGCGCGTGGGGGGACTACGCCGCAGGGGATGACCAAAGCCGATCTGATTGACCTTATCTACGAACGGGTGGGCTCTTCCAAAAAGGAAGCCGGTGAGGTGGTGGAGGCGGTATTCGAGATAATCCGGGAAAGCCTGCGCCGCGGTGAAAAGGTGAAGATTTCCGGTTTCGGAAGTTTCATCATCAATCATAAACGCGCCCGCCGTGGCCGCAATCCTCAAACCGGCGACCCTATCGTCATCGACTCGCGCGCGGTGCTTTCCTTCAAGCCCAGCCCGGTACTCAAAGGCCGGGTGGACGGCGGCGATAAGTCGGCGTCATGAGCGCCGTCAAATCATCCAAAACTACCGCGAAGCGGCGGAAAAAAACCGCGACCGATGTTGCCGCGACTTCCGAACGGCCGCTGAAAATCGGCGAAGCCGCGCGAGTGATCGGCGTGGAGCCCTACGTCTTGCGTTTTTGGGAAACTCAGTTCCCGATCCTGCGCCCGCGTCATTCCAGCTCCAAACATCGCTTTTACGAAAGCCGCGATATCGAGACGCTCAAACTCATCAAGCGCCTGCTGCATACCGAAGGCTTCACTATCGCTGGCGCAAAAAAGCTGATCAAGGAAAACGGGCTGGACTCGCTGCGCACGCGCGCGCAGCCAGGCGAGCCAGGTGCGGCGATTGCTAACGGTCAGCCGCATCAGGACGCGCCAAGCCATCCCGCGGCGCATCGGATGCTCAAGGAAATCCGCAACGACCTGATTTCGTTGCGCAAGCTGCTCGACGAGCGCCGCTCCAATTAACCGGCCTGAGAGTTCCAGCGCGAGTTGTTAATGCTCGCCGGGGGCGTGTTCGCGTTGATGGGTTGATGGCGCTCGGTGGTGGCGGAAATGCCTCTGCCGGCGACCAGGTCCCGCACCGTCATCGAGCCAAACATTTTCGCTTCGGCCTCGGCGAGGCGTTGCACAATCGCGTGGATGCGGTCGTTGTCGTCCCCCACCAAGCCGGTTTGCAGGCAGGCCAGCACTTCCGCGATAGAGATGCTGCCGGAATCGCGGGCGAGATAAAGCCCGTGGTTAACGTTGGTGTACGACGGTTCCTCGATTGATTCGACCAGCATTCCGCTATCCTTGAGGCGCGTGATGATCGGCAGCACCGCTTCCTCCGGCACGCCGAGTTCGGCCGCCAGGCTATGCGGCGTGCAGGTATCGGCGGCGCGTTTTTCCTTATGCATCCGCTCACCCGCGCGGAACACCGCGAGCAGGGCGGCGGAACGGACAAATGCGGGTGTGCGATAGTCAATGCCGAAGGAGGGTCTGATACCTTGAGCGGAAGCGGTCAACTCGGCGCCATAGAGAACAATCACCCAGGCGATATAAATCCAGGTCAGCAGGATGGGAACTGCGGCGAGCGCTCCATAGATCGCCTGGTAATTGGTGGCACCCGCCTGGAAGCGAACGTAGGCCCATTGCCCCACCTGCAGGAAAAAGGCGGCGACCACCGCGCCGATCGCCGCACATCGCCAATTCACGTGCGTATTGGGGAAAAAGATATAGAGGAACCAAAACCCGACCCAGATCATCGTGGATGAAACCAACAGCGCCGCACCCGGCACGTGGGGCAAAATGTTAAGCAGATGGACATTGACGGGCACCGCCGCGACCAGCAACAGTGGCACCGTAAAGGTGACGCTGAGATAATCGGAGAATTTGCGCAGCAATCTGCGTCCGTGCGCCACGTTAAAAATATTATTGAACGCGGCTTCGACGGTGCCGAGCGTGATTACCACCGTCACCAGCAGCATCGCGGCGCCAACTTCGCCCAACGCCTGCGCGTTCATATTGCCAATCATGTGAAAAATGCGCTTGGTTACTTCCGGTGAATTGAACGCCAGATAGGTCGAAATGAGTGGTTTGATCGCACCCATTTCATGAAAACCCTTTAAGGCCGAGAGGGCCAACGCCAGGACCGGAACAATCGCGAGCCCGGTGGTGAAGGTCAGCGCCGAAGCCCACAGCAGATCGTCGTTGCGGATAAAGCTCTCGACGGAGGAGCGCACCACGCCGAGGTGGCCGCGCCGTGTCAGTTGCGACAGGCGCTCAACGTCGGCTCGTGCGCGCCTGGCATTAAGCCGCGAAACAATACGTCGGCGCAGCTCTCCCGGACTCATAGGCTTGGTTCAAGCTCAAGTCTGAACGTGCTAGTCCTTTTCGAGCGTGGATTGCACGGCCCGCACCGCCGGTAGAGGGCCCCCGCACAATTCTAAATTTGTCATTCCGAACGGAGTCTGTCGTTAGCGTAGCCGAAGGCGGAGCAAGCATACTAGGCGGAGCAAAGCGGAGCCGAGCGAACGAGGCTGCGAGTCGCGTTCAAGCTCACGCGTCCGCGAGCTGCGTAGTGAATAAGTGAGGAGTCCCGGGAAAAACCTCAGAGGAAGAATAGCATCCGGGATCCCTCGCTGAGCGTCCGAGTGACAACACGAAAGGTTATGCGGAGTCCCTGGAGAAACTCTACCATAAGGAATGCTGCGTTGGGCCCGTGTTTCCCGCGAGCCTCAGTATTGCTTGGTCAGAGTCAGATCAATTTCGCGCGAGCCGTCGGAAAAGCTTGTCGACTTCACCGACAGCCAGTTCAGAATGTAGTACTGAATTGAAACACCCTGGTTAGGGCCGCTGGTAGTCGTATTACCACCCACTTGCTGTGAAAAAGATATGTAGGTGTTGTTACCGATGTAATGACCCAGGCCCACGGTCGCGCCCGACGCGCCGACCCCGCTCAGTTGCAAGCCTGTTCCCTGCAAGCCGAGCGATTGCATGACCGCGCCGCCAATCGTCGAGGCGGCGGCGCCCGCAGCCATGCTGGCGGCCTGCTGCTGGAGCGCCGCGGTTTGTCCTTGCGCGAGTTGAGTGCTGGTTTTGCCAAATAGTAAGAGCGATAGAATATCGGTCTGCGTTAATTGCGGGATGCTGGTCAATTTGAGGCTAGGCTCGCTGGCGCTGCCACCCGCGACGACATCGACGGTGTAGTTATTGACGACATACTGAGCCGTGACCGCGAGTGACGGATTGATGGGATGGCCGCCGGTGAAGGTGACCGTGCCCGAAACCAGATTGAATTGCCGATTCTGAAAGATGATCCAGCCGTGCACGGTGTTGATCGCGCCTACCAGCCGGAGCGGCTGATGCGCCTGTTTAAGAACACGCACCTTGCCCTCAAGCTCGATCTGGGCGTTCTCATGCCTGATCCAGGTACGGCGCGAAATTCGCACCAGCACGTCCATTGCTATGCGGTTGAAGCTCGACGGTGCCGCCCGCGGATGCTTCGCGGCGGTGGCGGCTGTCTGCCCCGGCTCGATGACCTCAATTGTGGGGTCGGGGGTGAGATCAGAAGTGGCGCTCAGGAAAGCCAAATCCGGACGTATGACGCTGTGCGTTATATCGATCTGTCCGCCAATGCGGGGCGCGTCCGTGGTCCCATTGGCGACGATTTGTCCGTCAATCCGGGCTTGGTATTCGCGCGTTCCAATCGCGGGCCAATTATGAAAGTTCACCTGCGCATTGATTTGGCCGGGCGTGTATTCGGAAATCGCCACGGTGCCACGGCCATTTAATGTTCCTGTGCCTGATTTGGCTGACAGTTGCACCAGGATCTGATTGGGCGTCGCACGCACGACGGCGACAAGGTTGGTCACCTCGATACCAAGCGGGACTATGTGGGCGCGGCCGTTAACGCGGATGGTGCCATTGGCCGCGGGCCGCTGGACCGGTCCGCGCATCACCAAATCAACGGCCAGTATTCCCGCCGCGTTTTTCACGCTTCCGGGCGCAAACGCGGCGAGCGGTCCCATGTTCAAACCCGCCGAATAAACTTTTATGTCCATCGCATTGCCGATTCGGGCCGAAAAGCCGTGGGCCCACTGCAGGCTCGCCGGAATTGTCCCTACAGCGCTTAGCTGATGGCTTGAGTCTTGTGCAAAGAGCGCGTTGACGGCGACCTGGCGCGTCGCGTAATGCGCACGGAAGTCGATAGCCCCGATACTCTGGCCGCTCATCCGCAGGCGCGAGACGCTGACGCTGGCGGTGATGAGCGGCGCGGCCGCCGTTCCCGTCATTTCAACTTGTGCCGCAAGCTCGCCCGACAACTTACGTTGGACTATCGAGGCGAAGTCCGCCAACTCAAGGCCGCGCAGAGTGAGCGTTAGATGCTGGGCGCCCTGCCATGCGAGATTGCCGTTGACTGCCACCTCGCGCGGACCGTTGCGGATACGCAGATGGGCGAGCGTAAGGCCCTTCGCGTCTTCACTGAACGAGGCCGGTGTGTAAAGCCGCCATACGCCGTCGGGCAATGCCAGTGCGGCGCGTTCGAGGCGGCCCTCAACGACTTGCGGCCGGTAGCGGACTTCAGCGGCCAATTCACTGGCGCGGCCCGCCGAGTCCAGCGAATCGAGCGCGAGATGGATTGGAACCGGCTTGCCGCGGCCGATCACGATCGCGGCATCGACGCGCTTGAATTTGACCGGCGCGTTGATTCCCTCAAGCCTGGCCATGATACGGCCGTTGGGAATACCGCGTCCGAGCGCCGCGAGATGATAAGTCAAATAAGCGTGCGCGATTGAATCTTTGCCACGGACCAGTTTTTTTCCATTGACATCGCCTTGGGCACTCAGGTCGCCGAGTCGTCCGCTGGCCGTGCCGATCACGTTCAGTTCGCCTTCGCCGCTGAGGTTTTTGAGTTTGAGCAACGGCGCGATGTTCGATGATTGCAGGTGATAGGCGAGACGCAGCGGCGCCGTGGCCGAGAGTCCGGCATTGCCGTGCGCCTCTATCAAGAACCCCGCGCCCGCGAGCATTGATCGCGCAATCTCCGCCCGCTGTTTGGCTATGCGCGCGTCGAGGGCGCCCCGATCAATTTTGACACCGGCAATCCTGGAGCGCATAAGCCGCATACGGATGTCGTCATTCATTTGCGCCAGTTGAAATCCACGGCCGTCGAGGTCGAGCGTAAAATTCAGATCGCTCGGTTGGGTATTGTTCGAGGCGAGGAAGCGCCGCAGGTCCAGACGCGACGCCGCAAGCGTGAGCCGATAGCGCCCGCCGGCCGCCAGTTGACTCTGACCGTTGAGGCTGATTTGCGAAGGTCCATTGGTAACCAGCCCGCTGAATTGCGCCGCGCCATTATTCGCGGTCACCTTGAGCACGATGTCACCAACGTGTACGCTCGCCACGCCCGCGCCGCGATCGGTGAGTTGCGCCTGGCCGGCGACCGGGGGCGATGCCATCTTGGAGCCATGCGCGGTGATAGTGCCGGCGATGACTCCCGTGGGATTGCCGCCACCGAGCAGCTTGTTCAAGTCGAGGCTGGCGATCTGAATTTTGGCATTATAATGGGGAACGCGGGCAGCCAGATTGGTGAGAATTTGTGAACTCATGCGGGCTTCGCCAGCTTGCAGCGTGACATCGGCGTGCATGGCGTTTTTTGGACCGTGAAAAATAATTGTGCCGCTCATCCCGGTCCGAACTTTCACCGGCACCACTGCCGCGATATCGCTGGCGGCCAGTTTCTCGATGGTCAGCACGGCGTGGACGTTCATTCGATTAAAATCGTTCAAGCTACCGCTCATCGCGAGTGCTGAATTGTGGGTCGTGAGCGTAGCGTGTGAGACGTTCACTCGCCCCAGGGCACCGTTGTATGCAAGCGCGGCGGTCAACTCGGCCTGCGGAAAGCCGGAGGCCTTGATCCGAGTGACGAGATGATTCAGCGAAACGTTCATCCCGGCACTTGTCAGCGAGGCTGACAGATCGATTGCGACGTTATCGAGATGGTAGTGACTTCCGCTGGGTCCTTGCGGCGCCATCTCGATCGTGCCGTTATGCACCTGCGCTCTGAGACGTACCGCAAACGTGTGCGTCTTTGATGCCGTCCGCGGCGAAATCGCCTCAAGCAGATTCCATTTCTCGTTTTGCCGTTGAAGATTAATCACCGGGGTGAAGACCCCAAGGCGAACGTGCAAGGAATCCCATAATAGTGGAATGAGAGAGTAGTGAATGCGTACCAGCGGTATATGCATCACCTGCTCGCCGTGATAAACCACGCTGATGTTCGTGATCGTGATACATTCGATGACCGATGCGTCGATCCGTTGAAAAGTGATCTGGCCGCGATAATTCGCCGATAAAAAAGCGGTGGCTCTATCGTGCAAAATGTGGTTGAAAGCGCCGGTGCGGAAATATATCGCGACGCCGGCGATGATTACGAGCAGCAGAATCAAAAGCGCGGCGAAAACGCGTTTGAGGTAGCGAAGCGCGACAACCATTACTCAGTAGAACTGGCCGATACTGAAATAGACTTGCCAGTTCGGATCGCCGCGCGGTGTCTTGCTGGGGAAACCGAGGTCCAGCCGGATTGGACCGACCGGCGAATCATAACTCACCGCCGGTCCATAGCCGAAAACCAGCGAATCGACCGGGATATCATACGAATGAAGTGAAACCTGGCCGGCGTCCAGAAAGATCGCTCCGGAGAATTTCCGGTAAATCGGATGGCGCAACTCGGCTGAGGCCTCGATTAAACTGAGTCCGCCCAAAGGATCGTTGGCCGCGCTAAGCGGCCCAATCCGGCGCAAGCCGTAGCCGCGAACGCTGCCTTCGCCCCCGGAGTAGAAGCGTTCTGAGAGTGGAATGTCGCGATGTGGCCCGAGGGTATCGGCCAGGCCGAGCTTGAGCCGGTTCGCCAGCACCGTATTCCAGCCCAGTAAAGTATATTTGCGCGCTTCGGCGACCATTCGGTAGCAGCGATAATCGCCGCCGAGTGCGTGACTGGCCAGATTCGCGTCAAATGTGACTATCGCGCCATGCTGCGGGTTGAGAGGATTTTCGGTCGTGTTCAATAGTACTCCGAGGTCCGGGCCGGAGAGAATTCCCTGGGGGCGGATACCGCCCAGCGCGGCGATGGTGGAAGGCGCCACCGAGTTGAACTTGAGGTATTCGAGCCGGTAACCCAAATAGCCGGAAAGGGCGGGCGTGAACTGGTAACGGAGATATGGATCGAAGCGCGGCGCATACATCGTGTAGGTCTGATAACTCTCCTCGTCGAGGCGCCATTCAAGCACTCCGGAAAGCTTGCGCGTGTATAAATAGGGCTGCAGCATTTTCAGATCGAGATAGCTATAGACGTTCGAATACGTGGCACTGAGCGTCAATTGCCGGCCGCCGCCCAGCCAATTGTAATCGCTCCATGCCACCCTTCCGTTGAACTGAGTCTCGGTATTGTAGCCGGCCGCGATAGAGATATCATGCTTGGGTTTTTCGTGAACTCTGATCTCGATTGGCACTACCTTGGGATTGGCGCGATTGAGCCGCGGCACGAATTCTACCGCGCTAAAGAGATTGAGCGCGACGATGCGTGCGCGCGATTTCTGGATTTTAGCCGATGAAAACCGTTCGCCGCGCTTGTAATTTAGTTCGCGCAGAACGACACGAGGGTTTACCTTCCGCGTGCCAACCACAGTCGTTTTGCCAAAAACCGCGCGTACGCCCGGGTCGACGGTGTACCGAATATCGGCCCGTCGCGGGCCGACGTAAACTCGCGCGCGACGCTTCACAAGCGCGTGTGCGTATCCATTGGTCAGGTAAATATCGCGCAATTGCTGATCGCCCGCCTGATACTTCTCCTGTGAAAATATGTCATTTTTCTTGAGCGGCGGCTTGACCCCTGGCGCCAGCGCCGCGGGCGGCGGTGCCGCTCCGGTCATCACGACTTTGATTGAATCAACGCGAACCGGTTTGCCTTCTTTGATGTTTATGTCGGCGGTAACGAAATCGTGGTCAACTTTCAAATCGTAGCTGATCCGCGCCTGATAGTAGCCATGCACCCGGTAGTAATCGCGCAGACGCGTGAGATCGTCGGTGAAAACCTCGGGATAAAAGCGCGGGCGCTTCATCCAGAATTTGTAAAAGGGCCGCTCCTTCGTCCGCATCACCGCGGTCAAAGCGGAGGTTGAAAAGGCACGGTTTCCACTGATCACAATCAGCTTGAGCCGGAAATTTCGCGTGGGACTTAACTGTGCGATATGCAGAGCGTACGCGGGGATGGCCATGGCAACCAGCAAAAAAATCGCACCGGCCACCACAATGAATCGCTCACGCCCCAACATCTGAAAACCGTTCTGAACGTAGCCGCGCTTCAAGGAACATCCGCACGGCTCTATTTGTCATTCCGAAGCGCACCAGCGTAGCCGAAGGCGGAGCGAGCAGACGAGTCTGCGAGCTGCGTTCACGGTCAAGACGCTAGAACGTGGAACCACGCGGAGCGATTTCTTTTCCCCCGTGCAAACATACCCTATCGCTCCGCGCGGATCCTACGAACCCGCCGTTGGTCTCCCGTTTCATATCCTCCCTGAATCATGACATAACCTTCGCAAACACGAGTGAAGCACCGCCGCGGGAGATGGACGATGAACTTCATGGATCAATTAGACCCCGAGCTGAGAGTCGCGGTTGAGAACTTACCGATTGACCGGCCTTTGAACCTGGAGGACATTCCGAAAGCCCGGGCCAAGATGAAAAAAATGTTGACCGCAATGCTGGCGACGCTGCCCCCAGTCGAGGGTGTAACCAGCCAGGATCAATTTGCGCCCGGTGCGCAAGGCGACCCTGACGTGCCGGTCCGCGTCTATCGGCCAGAGGATCAACCGAACAAACTTCCCGCTATGTTCTGGATTCATGGTGGCGGATACGTGATGGGAGATATCGAGCAGGACGACCGGCTCATGAAGCAACTGGTCAATAGGATCGGCTGCGTGGCGGTATCGGTCGACTATCGATTGGCGCCGGAGCATCCTTTTCCCGCGCCGATTGAGGATTGTTATGCCGGGTTAAAGTGGCTGTTTGCACATGCCGGCGAACTTGGCGTTGAATCATCCCGCATCGCTATTGCCGGCGCCAGCGGTGGGGGTGGCCTGGCCGCGGGATTGGCCTTGCTGGTTCGCGATCGAAAGGAAATGCAGGTCGCTTTCCAACTGCTCATCTATCCGATGATCGACGATCGTAACGTTACCCCGGCCAGCTATGCGATTACCGACCCGCGCATGTGGAATCGCGAGAGCAACCGCTTAGGCTGGAAAGCCTACCTGGGCCGGGAGGGTGGTGCGGCAGACGTCTCGCCCTATGCGGCGGCGGCGCGGGCCGCTGATTTGACCAATCTGCCGCCGGCTTACATTCCAGTTGGCGCACTCGATCTGTTTGTGGACGAGAATATCGAATACGCACAGCGTCTCATCCAGGCAGGCGTGCCCACCGAGCTGCACGTTTATCCCGGAGCGTTTCATGGGTTTGATCTGTTCGCTCCGTCGGCAAAAGTGTCGAAGCAATTCAAGTCCGACCGCGATTACGCTCTCAAACGCGCACTGCACGATAGCGCGGCATGATCGCTATCCGTCCCCACCCGGCTTCAGCACGAGGCACTGACGCGGACAGGCGGAGAAATCGATGAGCCGCCGCTAAGCGGCGGGCTCGATTTGCGCCGATCGGGACTTGCGCCGCTCCTCGTTCATTCAACGGCCCGCGGGCTGAGCAATTTCGGCTGACGCCTTGCCGTCGCCCGGCGTCATCCTGAACGCAATTCGCGGGGATTCGCCTGGCGGCGCCGCTGGTGTGATTATACCCGGCATTGAACGCGCCGCACGGCGAGCGGCGGCGGTCGGACGGCCCAGCGGGATCAGCGCCAGTTCCAAAGCGCAGCGTTCAATCATCAGGTAAGCCAGCCGCCCGGCTTCGAGCGCCTCGCTGATCGCTAACACCGCGCAAATCAGCATGGCGATGGCGCTAGCCGTGGCCGCCGCGGCTAGTCCCGCAAGCGCCGCCCCAAGTGAAAGCAATGGCATCATGAGCAGCGTATGGCGGCCGAGCTTGCTCAAACGGATACGCGCGGCGACGTGATTTTTGAGGCGCATCCCCTCGTGTTCCTCGTCGGCGGTTTTTAGTTCGATTTGTGCGAATGAACCGGATCGCACGGTGAAATCGAAATCGTTCCAGCCGTGGTCGGGTAGAACCGGACGGCCGCTTTTGGCGAAAGCAATGCTGAGCCGCTCCAGCAACATGTCGCGCGTGATATGGCGCTCGTTCCAATAGGCAAGCTGGATCATCCGCTTGCGCCAATTAATCTTGGGACGCTGGGCCGGTTGGAAGTCGCTGCCGGCTTTCTCCGTAACAGCGGCGCCATAACGGTGACGCGCCAGCGCGCGCATCATTGGTCCCGTATAGGCGAGTGCGGCCACAAACAGCCGGGCGAAGAAACCGCGATGAGGCTTTTCGATCGGCGCATGGCCCGCGTAGTAGAGCGCCCACAGCGGCCCCAGGCTCAAAGCGCCAAGCGCCAGCAGCGCCGGCATTGAAACGCCGTCAAGCAGAGAAACCGCAAGAACGAGCGTGGCGGCCAGATTCCATTCCAGGGTCAGTGGCAGGAACTTCAGTATGCTCACGGGCCGTTCACTCACCGTCTGAAGGCCGCCGCGCGCCCGCGTCCACGATGCGCGGATACGCAATCCGCCAGGCACCGTGCGCGCCAGACCCGGGATGTTGCCGCGCCATTTTATTTGTCCGAGCGCGTTGAAGCGTTCCGGATATTTCAGGTAAAGCATCGCCTCGGCGCGTCCGTAGCCACGCTGCTGGCCGTAATACGCTCTGACGCTGTTGCGCCGGAAATGCCATACGAATGCGGCCGGGCAAAAGCCCAGATGGTAGCCGGCGGCGAGTAGGCGCCAACAAACATCAACATCGTCACCGGCGGAGGTGAACTGCGGGTCGAACCCGCCGATTGCGATCAGCGCCTTGATGGAAAAAACCATGTTGCAGCCCGCCAGATGCTCGGCGCGATCATCCGTCATCAGCACATGGCAAGGCGCACCCGGTGCAGCCGCTACGCACGCTTCGACCCAACCCTCCTCATGCGGCGCATAGTTGGGACCACCACAACCGTCCAGTCCGCGTTCGGTTATAGCGCGCACCATCAAGGTCAGCCAATGTGGATCGGCCACGCAATCGGAATCGGTGTATGCGACCAATTCGCCCTGTGCGGCGTGCAAGCCCACGTTGCGGGCTTCGCTGAGTCCGCGGTTGGGCTGGCGAATCAAGCGAAACTCCGGAAATTCCGCCGTAATCTCCGCAGTCCGGTCGCGTGAACCGTCGTCAACGATGATCACTTCGTGAGCTGGGTAATCGAGCTTACGCAACGATTCGAGGCATGGGCGCATCGTGCGTTCGGCGTTGTATGCGCAGACCACCACCGAGACCCGCGGCTGCTGTGGCGCGGCCGGCGGGCACGAACCGTTGAGCGCTACGAACGGCAACAGTTCTCCCGCACGGAACATCCGGATATTCAGGTTTGCCCCGTCGGGAGTCGTCCGAATCGGAGGCGCGACGACGCCCGCCGCACCCAAACCGAACGCGCACGCGACCAGCTCATCCTGATGCGGCGAACCCGGGCCGAATTCAATTATCACCGGGCGCGCCTCGGCAAGATTATGCAGACGCATCATGAAGTCGAGCAGTTCGTCGGGAGCGATCGCGGGCAAGGTCGCGTAAAGCACGTCCTCTTCGAGTAATGCGAGTGCGCAGGTGGACGGACGATGGTTGACGGCGATGAGCTTGTCGGGATTGTGCCGTCTGATTACCCGCACCACTTCAGCCAGCCGCCGCTTGGCACGCCGCAAACCATAGTGGCGCAATTCGTCCGCTTCGATGGAGCAATCGATCAGAAAACCCGCCAGCGCGCGATGGCCACTCATGAGACCGGCGACGCGTGCGAGCCGATCAAGCATTACATCGAGCGTGTGGCGCGAAGTCAGTTCGGCAGCCCCTATGGTGAATTCAGCCAAGGCGAGAAGGCCCGCCTGCGCGGCCAATCCGAGCACAGGCTCGGCCTCGTCGGCGCGCAGAATCAGCCCGTTGGTATGTCCAGCCTTGAGCTTCTCAAAACGGTTCAGCAACGCGAGTTTGTGGTTGAAATCGAGCGGGCCAGGCTCCAGCCGCATCGCCTTGAAAAAAAATTTATCGGTGCCACGGCGGAAGAACTTGCCATGAGCCGATAGGGGTGCAAGCTGCGCGTTGAAGTTGCTCACGAGCGGTCTCTAGAGCCAAAGCTGTGCCATGCAAAAAATGTTGTATAATCAGGGACATAGAGGCGGCTGACGGTCCGTCGAGCGACCAATTGGGATGGCCTTTTAACCGTTTTGGGCGCGGGCTTATGCGGACACAATGACGCATCGCTCAGGCGCGCCCCGCGCTCGAATTTGTGGCTTTGCGGAAAGCCAAGATGGTGCGGTAACACTTGGCAGAATGGAAATGATGGTATAAGTGAGTCAGGCCGGGGTAGACTCATGACCCTAATGGACCTTTATTAATGGGTTCGCGATTACATTCCCGCCTTAAGCAAATTGCACTTACGGATTGTCCGACGGCCGACGCAATCAGGCAGTGCCGTTCCAGCCGGCCGCTTCAACATGAGCCGTCCGACCCGGCGATTGAGCCAACTCAGGGCGAGCTCGATATCATTCGCGGCCATCTACACGTCATCGAAAAAATGCTGGCCGGGCTTTTCGGACCGGCTTATGACGGTAGTGCGGACAGTCTCGAGGCGCGTGGCAAGGCGGCGGTGCTGGTCGACGCGCATCTTGAAGAAGTAGTGGAGAGTTGGTCGCTTGCGGTTGAGCAAACCTTCGGTCGCGAGACCACGCTGCATCGCCCGAGCATGACCAATTCGCTGATACGCTTTATTGCGCATCTGCGCGATCCGTCTGATCTGCGCACCTACGTGCATCTACGGCGCCATTGCCAAGAGGGCATGCTGTCGCGAGCCAAACCGTCAGAGTTCAACATTTTCCATATCGCGCTCAAGCAGGTGACCCTGAACCTGGCGCGTGCGCGTATGCGCGGCAAGCGGATGGAGATCGTGCGCGACACGGTGGTCGCCGCGATCGACGAGCGACGCCTGATGGTTGCGCAGTTCTATATCGAATCGCGCGAGCATGCGCTGCGCGCCTCCGAGGAGAAGTACCGCAATTCCATCAATCACGCCCCCGACCCGATGTACGAGATCGATCCGCCCACGCTCATGGTGAAATCGGCCAACTCGGCGGCGCTGGACCTTCATGCTGTACCACAAGTCGGCCGGGCCGTGGTAGACGCGGCCGGGAAGGGTGTCGCTCGTGACGGACACAGAGGCGAAGGCGCCCGCCTTCAATATGTCAGCCAACGCCTCCTCGGTGTCCATGCTGCTCTGTGAGGCGGCCATCTTGTCGAACCCCGTACTGGCCGGGGGCTGCGCCGTGGCGGCAAGCCCGCGCTTGCAGGCGGCCGACAGAATGGTGAAGAACGGACTGCGCTGCATGTTGGCCCATGTCGTGATGATGAGGACGCCGCCAGGACGCAGCACTCGGCTCATCTCCTGCACTGCCTTGCGCTTGTCGGCCATGAAGAGGAGGCCGAATGTGCACATTACGGCGTCGAAGGATCCGTCAGCGAAGGCGTGCAGATCCTGGCCATCGGCCTGCTGTGCATCCACCTTCTGCTCGACTCCAAGCTCGTGGGCCTAGCGCTGTAGCACAGCCACCATGTCATGTGAGTAGTCCGTTGCTGTGACGTGGGCGACGAACGGGAGCACAGCGAAAGTAGCGGCGCCGCTACCAGCGGCCACGTCCAGTACGCGTGCTGCGGGCGCGAGCTGCACAAGGGAGAGGGACTGACGGATGTGTGGGGTAGTCCTTGTTGGCGCTGGCTCGTGGTCGTATCGTGCCGTGACACTGCCGCCCCATGAGTCCGGTTGAGGAGTGGGCGTGGACATAACAACCGTCACTACGCTACCGAGAATGCCGTAACAGACAGCGATAACGGACGACCACAGCGGTGACGAAAGGCCTGATGTCTTCGATCGAGTAGGACAGGGAGTGTGCACACGATTCACTACTTGCAGATCGTCTATAGAGACGGGTACGCA
>JBOHWM010000188.1:0-4176 GCA_050736555.1 Binataceae bacterium (SeqCode) | reverse complement strand
GCCCAGCGCGGTTATAACGTCGTGTTTGTTGATTGCCGCGGCCGCTTCGCCTCCGACGGTACCTTCACCTGCTTCACCGACGAGGCGCGCGACGGCTACGACACCGTCGAATGGTTGGCGCATCAGCCATGGGCCGACGGCCAGGCCGGGATGTTCGGCGCCTCCTACATGGGGGTGACGCAATGGCTTGCGGCGACGCAAAATCCACCGAGCCTGAAAGCGATCGCGCCGTCGATCACCGCAAGCGACTATCATGACGGCTGGACCTACCAGGGCGGCGCCTTCTCGTTGTTCTTCAACGTGAGCTGGCTGATGACGTCGCTTGGCCTCGCCCGCCTGATGCGTGAGCGCGAAAGCAATCCCGCCGCCAGCCAGGAATTGGACGTCGTGATGAACTCAATCGACCAGATGCGCGAGCGGGTCGGTTTCATGCCGCTGCGGGAGTTCCCGATGTTGCGCCAGGGCGCGCCCTATTTCTTCGACTGGCTCGACCATCCGTACTATGACGATTACTGGCGCAAGCTGTGTATCGAGGAATATCACGGCCAAATCAACGTTCCCGCGCTCAATATCGGCGGCTGGTACGACATTTTCCAGGGCGGCACGATTCGGAACTACCTCGGGATGAAGGCGCATGGCAAAAGCGCCGACGCGCGCTCGCAACGGCTGGTGCTGGGGCCGTGGAATCACGCGGTGCCGCTGCAGAGTTTCGTTGGCCAGGTCGATATGGGGTTTCGCTCAAGCCCGGTCTCGGTCGATATCGACGGCCAGCAGCTTGACTGGTTTGACTATTGGCTCAAAGGCAGGCAAAACGCGGCCAATGAAGCGTCGGTGCGGCTTTACATCATGGGGCTCAATCAATGGCGCGAAGAAAAGGAATGGCCGCTGGCTGGCACCGAATGGCGTCGCTACTACCTGCATAGCCGCGGCAAGGCCAACAGCGCCTATGGCGACGGCGTGCTGGCGGCGGAGACACCCGGCGATGAACCGCCGGACTGTTTCCTCTACAATCCGTTGAATCCGGTGCCGACCAACGGCGGCGGCCTGTGCTGCTACGCCAATGCGGTGCCGAGCGGCGCCTTCGACCAGGCGATGGTCGAGCATCGCAGCGACGTGCTGGTCTATTCGACCGCGCCCCTGAGCGAGGAGGTTGAGGTCACCGGGCCAATTACGCTGACGCTGTATGCGTCGTCTTCGGCGCCGGACACGGATTTCACCGCGAAGCTAGTCGACGTGAGCGAATGCGGCTTCGCGCGCAACCTGACCGACGGTATTATCCGCGCGCGCGTGCGCGAATCGCGCAGCGAGCCGAAACTGCTGACGCCCGGCAAGGTCTATGAATTCACCATCGATATGTGGTCAACCGCGAACCTGTTCAAGGCGGGCCATCGTATCCGGCTCGAGCTCAGTTCGAGTAACTTCCCGCGCTTTGATCGCAATCCCAACACCGGGCACGAACTGTTCATTGATAACGAAACGCGTCCGGCACTGCAGACCGTGATGCATCAGCGCAACTTCGCGTCGTATCTGACCCTGCCGGTCATCCCGGCCCGCCGGTGAAGCCGAATATCTGCGCAAAGATCGCATGCCAAAATCACATCGGCGCCGTGGAGTTGCTCAGGCGTCGGGTTCGTCGGTGTAGTAGGGCACTTCACTGGCAAGCTTGAAGGTGGCGGACAAGGTGCGCTTTCCCTTGTTGCCACCTGGTGCCGACCCGGCCATCACGCCGAGCTTGCCCGAGTCCGGATAGACACTTACTTCGGGCTCCTCCATGGTCGAAAAGCATAGATAACGCAGTGGCCGCGCCGAGGAGTTGACCAGCCGATGGGCGTGCGCCTGGCCGGGCGGAATGGCGACGAAATGGCCGGCACGCAAGACGATTTCATCAGCGCCGAGGCGCAGCAGACCCTCACCGTCTAGGACGTAAAGAGCCTCTTCATTGGCGCAATGGTAGTGACAGGGAAAGGCCGACGCGCCCGGCGGCACCTCGTAGAGACTGCAGCCCAACTTGATCGCGTTGGCGGCGGCGCTGAAGGATTTGCGCCGATAGCGGAATTTCTCGCCCTGGGCCATTTCGGTCCACGTTTGATCGTCCGAATGAATCACGTTGGGATGGGCTGACATGCGACTACCTCCATCAGTGTGATCGATTGCATCGGGGTGATATCGTTCAACATCAATACAGTCTTATCAATACGAATCAAGTCCACAATCCATTTTCCCTCGCAGAAGAAGAGAATAATCGCTCCGCGTGGATCCTTATCTTAACGCAGCTCGCGGGCTCGCCTGCTCGCTTCGCCCAAGGCTCCGCTAGTCCAGCTTCGCTCTCGGAATGACAGGTAAATGCTTTTGCAGAGCTTCCATAAAAACTGGGCTGGTGCGATTGGATTTTGGCAAGTAGTGTTGGATCACTGGCTGGGGTGATTATCGCATGTTCGACCGCGAACAGGTGTTGGAAGCTAATCGTGCCTTTTACCGCGCCTTCGAAAGCATGGAGATCGGCGCGATGGAACTGGTGTGGCTGCGCGACGCGCGCATCGTATGCGTTCATCCGGGCTGGCGGCGGCTGCGCGGATGGGGCCCGATCATGAACAGTTGGGAGCGCATCTTTCAAAGCGCCTTCGAGATGAAGTTCGAACTCGGCGAGACCGACGTGATGCTCGACGGCGAGCTCGCGGTGGTGGTGGTCGAGGAGAACCTTACGCAGCGCGGGTACGACGGCGTGATGCGCACGCAGGTGCTGGCCACCAACGTGTTTCAACGATCAGGCGGGCAATGGCTCGTGATGCTCCATCACGGTTCGCCCATAATGGCCCCGCCCGACGACGAACCGCCGCTGCAATAGCGCATGGCGTCGCCGCATGAAGTTTGCGGCGCACGGCTTGCGTGGGAATAATGGCGGGACTACACGGGACTTAAGTCCTTGCAGTTTGAATTCGGCTTCACAAGGAGAGCGCGATGCCGGACAAGACCTACAAGATCACCGAAGTTGTTGGCGTTTCCAACGAAAGCATCCAGCAAGCTGTTCGCAACGCGCTGACCAAAGCCAGTAAGACGCTGCGCAATATCGATTGGTTCGAGGTCGGCAATATCCGCGGTGCGGTTAGTGGCGGCGGTGAGCCTGAATTCCAGGTCGTAGTGCGCATCGGCTTCCGGCTTGAAGGCGACCCGGTCACCTGAGCGTTTATCCGCATCATAGGTGGCGACCGCGATGCGCTCGCCATCAGGGTGTGTCGCCAGGTTTTACCTGCTATCGCGTTGCCCGCGGGCGGCGGGAAGGGTTGGAAGTGTGCCCGGCACATGGCAAGATTCGCGTTCAGCGCTTATCATAACTTACTCGCTCGCCGCGTTCACACGATGACGGGAAGATTGCAAAGCTTACGTGGGCGAGCGACGCTGGAGGCGTGTTCGGTTCATGAGAAGCTGCCCGCGATGCGGCAAGACTTATCCTGATTCGGAAGTTTTCTGCGAAGACGACGGTACCGCGCTGGTGCAGGCCGGCGCCGCCGGGCGTGCCACCACGATAATGCCTGAAAGCGGCGGTGCGACGGTGGCGACGCCGGCGGAATGCCCGACCTGCGGCGGTAAAGCGGAGCCGGGCGAGGCTATTTGCAATTTTTGTGGCACTCGCCTTGTGCCCGAGGATCAACCCGAGTCAACCCAGCGGCCGGGCGGAGCGTCAACGCAGCGCACGCGCGACCCGGGGAATTTCGTCCCCGCCTCCGACGACTGGGTATCCAGCGGCATGACGCGCCGCGGCGACGCGAGCCAGGGTGGCACCGCGCCGCCCGAGGATGACGGCGAGGATGGCTCGAGCGGCCGCCGCATATTGGGAATTGTGGGCTACTGCCTGGCGGCGATTATCGCGTTGAGCGCTGGCGCTTGGCTCGCCCTCCATTTCACCGAACATCCGGCGCGCCTGCCGATTGCGCAAGCCTCGGCGAGTCCCACGCCCACTTTGATCACTGGTCCAAGTGTCCAATTGGCGAGCTCAATTCCGATCGAAGTCAGTGGTGGTGCAAATTCTCCGGAGCGTGGCACGGCCGCGATGGCGAAGGCGTTTGCCCAGAACAAACTAGAGCTGCTCGATACTTACACGCACGCGCTGGCGGCTAACGCCGCGCTCGAAGACGGCATGATCGTGCGCCTGCATATCATGCCGGACGGCAGCGTGAG
>JBOHWM010000187.1:0-2836 GCA_050736555.1 Binataceae bacterium (SeqCode) | reverse complement strand
GACGTCGGCCGCCTTTTGCACCTGCGTGGCGGCGCGAATGACAAACTTGCGACCATCGCCTGAATTTCTTCAGCCAACCCTCAAGGTACGCCTCCTGGCTCTCCAGAATCGCCGGCGCGACCCAGTTTCCGGGCATACGTACGCCGCTTCCATCTCGGCATTGGGTCGGGAGGGTGATGCCTCTTGCGAGGACATCCCTCCCTCGCCCACCGAGCCGGACGTGATAGTAGTGAAGTCACGCGTGCACGCGCACGCGATGAGGTCGCGTTAACCAAGGCGGTCTCGATGTGGCAGGGCGTTGCGGCCGTGATCGTCTTTCTTTTCCTGCCCGGCAGCCGCCGAGATAACTGGCCAGACGATTCACGTGAGCGACGGCACGGTCATCTGAGAGCAGTCAGCTATCAGACTTCAACGATCAGCCAGATTCTTCAGTTGAACGCTGACTGCTGATAGCCAATTGATTCTCTCAACCCATCGGCGGCATTTTTGGGAATTTCGGCAGGGCCGGGTCCATATGATCCCACGGCTGCGCGCTGGATGTGAAGATTTCCATGCCGGGCTTTAAGATACTGGGGTCATCGAGACTTGAGGCCACAATTACCATGAGGTCAGATGCGAACAGCGGGTAGCTAAAGAGGCGGGAGCCGCAGTTCGGGCAGAATGCACGGCGCGTCATATTCCCGCTATCAGTTTTGGACTCGTAGTACTTCACGTCGCCTGAGATTTTCACTGCGCTGCGAGGTACCCCAATCGCGGGATTGTAAGCAGAGCCGCTTGCCCGCTGACAATCGCAGCAATGGCAATTACCCATGAAGAGTGGAGCGGCACTGCATTCGTAACGCACCGCGCCGCACATACATCCGCCGAGTGCTGAAGCCATGACGAGTCTCTCCTTTTTGTCGAACAGTAGCTCGGCCCTTCACCAAATCATAACACCGGAGCATGGATGGTAACGAGCACGGCGCCTGACGTCGCCTCGCGCTCGATGAGTTTGGTCAGCGGCCGGTCGGCACCGGCATCAGCAGCTGCCCGTGAAGCTCGCGCGAAAACCCGCTCAGCACGCGTTCGCACAGCTCCTCGAGTTCGCCTAATTCGTAATACGGCCGCCGCAGTCGTTCGTAGCGATCCCGCACCCAGATCAATTCTTTTTCTTGCTCTTGCCCTTGAGCACGAGCCGGAAGGCGTCTATAGCCGGCGAGTGACGCCGGATTGCTGGCCTGGTGAAAAACATCCTTGGGCGACGCTAAAGATGCGGCGTGAAGCATTACACGGTTGAGGAAATCAACTTTCTAACGGCAGACGGCGCCCAAGTTTCGAAATACTGGAAGGAGTACCGCCAGGTTCTCGTCACGAATTTCCGTGACTTCCTACTTGCGGGTGCTGATGCCGAGGGAAAGCCCGTTAAGCTCGGATATTATCGCCTCGCGGCGAACGAGACCGCCTTTTGGACTGTGGCGAGCCATCCGCGTCCGGTCGCTGCAGAGAAAGGACAGGCTTTCAGAGTTGCGCCAGCGGCATCCAGCGGCGAGAGAGCGCCGGATAATATGAACTCTCCAGAACAGCAGAACCAGAGCGGCGGATGTCACGAAGTTCGCGAGGGTAGTCTTCTAGTGGGTCGTGCGCCATCTTAAATTGGGCGACACTTTAGCCTCCCCGGTCCGGGATTGGCGGCGGAACCGGTTCTTGCCCGCTCGGATTGCCTGGAACGGGCGTTTTTTGAGTCTCTACGAACGCCCTCTCGAGAGACGCCATTGTCAGTCTACACCAAAATCGTGTCTATTCTGAGGGAATGTCAGCGCGAGATTGCGTTTTGAGCAGTTCTGAGGTTAGACTTTCTGCCTATTGGAGCCAAAGGAGGTTCTTATCTGCAAGGCAGTGAACGAAAAATCGTTCCAGTTGCGGAACTCCGTCCAGTCGGTCTCAGCGAGCTGTTATCGCGTAACTTTCACCGCTGCTCAGCGACTGGACCTTCCCGAGTACCTCGGTTCGACGTTGCGCGGTGCCTTCGGACATGCGTTTCGCGCGCTGGCGTGTCCGTCACGGATGGATGAGCCGTGCCCAATTCCGTCCGAGTGCCCGTATCATCTGATTTTCGAATCTTCGCCGCCGCCGGATTCCGACGCACTGCGGACGCATGAGGAAATTCCCCGCCCATTTGTGATTGCTCCCGAATGGAGGCTCGCGCCGGAGCGCCGCGATGCGCGACTGGTTTACGAATGCGGACAGGAGCTGTCCTTCGGGCTGGTCTTGATCGGGCGCGCCCAGGAATTCTTTCCACACTTCGTCGTCGCTCTGCGCGAGATGGATCGCATCGGCCGCGGCCGACGGGCCGTCGAGCTCTCGCGCATCGAAGCGATCGATCCGCGGAGCAACTCGGCGAGCGTCGTCTACGACGCTCGCGACAACGTCGTGAATGGCGCGGGTTTGCCGCTGACCTTGGAGGACTGCGCGCGCCAGCCATGCCCGCGCGGTCCCGTGACGATCGAGTTCGTCACGCAGACGCGACTCAAGCACGAAGGATCATGGGCACGCATCCCCGAGTTCCATATCGTGTTTAGACGCCTGCTAGGCCGGCTCTCGTCTCTGGCGCGCTTCCATTGCGGCGTTCCGCTCGACGTAGACTTTAAAGCCATGATTGATCAGGCACACGAGATCCGCCTAACCCGAAATGATACGCGATGGGTCAGTTGGTCCCGCTACTCGAGCCGCCAGGACAAGAAGATGCGGTGGGATGGCTTGCTCGGTGCGGCAACTTACGAAGGCAACCTCGCGTCGTTTTGGCCCTATCTGAAGTTTGGCGAGTACGTCCACGTTGGGCGCGGCGTGACATTTGGGC
>JBOHWM010000186.1:0-3608 GCA_050736555.1 Binataceae bacterium (SeqCode) | reverse complement strand
GTACACGGAATGGCTAATGGTGGAGCAGCCGGAGCAGTCGCGCTACACCGCCGATCTCACGATTTTCTGGCAGGACAACCTCAAGGAAGAGGCCAATTACGTTTTCATTCCTGCGTTGCGACGCTCGTTGCGCCTGTCAACCTCAGCACGCTGCGCGCCGTTGCTGGGCAGCGATATGACGCATGACGACCAGCGCGTCGGATGGAACGGCGGCGTCGGCATGTTCAACGGCAAGTTCCTGCGCGAGCAGAAGCTGTTGGCGTTGGTGGAAATGACTGCCGAAGCCGGCAAATTTCCGCAGTCCTACGACGGCATGTTGGGATGGCCCAAGCCTTCGTGGGGTCCATGGGAAACGCGTAACGTGTGGGTCATCGATGTGCGGCGGATTCCGTCGCTGCGGGCCGGCTACTGTTACGGCAAACGCGTCATGTACATCGACAAGCAATATTACCAGACGTTGGCCGAAGACCTTTACGATTCCAATATGAAGTTGTGGAAAGTGCAGACGGTCGGCCTGATGCCTGGCCCGTTTGACACTTATGGCGACCAGTTCGCTGGTGGCGGCATCATCGAGACCTATTGGGACGTGCAGAATGATCACGTCAGCTACGTCACCAGTGTCAATCCGAACGGCAAATCGTGGTCGCTTGATAGCGCCGCGGCGAAACAGTACGACAACATTCCCAAGTACTCGACGCCGGGTGGCCTGATGCAATTGATGCGCTAGGGCGCTAGGCAGAAAGGGCGGGGCCGCTTCGCGGCCTCGCCTGTTTCCATGTTCGCTATAAGTAGCTAATTATTTTTCAAGATTCCCAATAGCCGCAAATGCATCTTCACTCCTACTGAACAGTCACGAAGACACATTCAGTATTGACAGTACAACGGATTGAGCAGTAGGAACAAAAAAGAAATGTCGGTGCTATTTGGCACATCGGCACCGATAATGGGACGAGGTTGCGCGGCTCAATGCGCTGCGAGGTATTCTTAGCGTTGCGGTCGGGGAATGCGACGCGCGCTGGGGTGGGCAGGTTTCTGGATGACGATTCCCATTAAGCTCAAATGGCGCGCGTTCCTAAGATGAGCTCTCCAATTAAATTTTAGCAATACCATCGGGAGAGGCGTTCTCCGCAAGTGTTCTGACGTCCTTTTCGCGGTCAACAGTTTGTTCGCTTAAAAGCCGGATTAACTGGGGGGCGGCATGCCCCAACGAGAATACGCGACAGGAGGAGGTACGAACGCTATGAGCACGCCACGACTGTGGACACTCTTGCTTGCCGTCTGTATCGGCGGCGGAGTCACAATGGCGGCGCCCGCACTGGCGGATTGTAATCCGAAGGTGGGTACCGTCATCACGATGCAAAATTGGCAACAGTACAAAGATTGCTTCTCCGACGGCGTGCAGACCTTCTTTGAAGGTTCTGGGTTCTGGAAAATGCCCCAGGACGTCGAGATGCACGTTGGCACACCCCATCATTGGAAATTTCCGCAACCGTTTGTCGCCGATGAGGAAAAGTACGGTGGTCAGACGCGCTTAGTGAAATTACCGGACGCCCGCTACAGGCTGGAAAACTATGTCGTCGGGTTCCCTTTCCCGAATCCCAGTGGTCCTGAAAAGGGCACCGAGATTGCCGCGAACGTAACCTACCGCTTTCAGTCGTTCATCTATGCCGGGTTTCCGGATAACGGCTCCGCCGCTCCCTTCTACACCAAAGATCGTTTCGGCAACTGGAATACCGAGACGGTGGATTATCTATACCGCCAGTTAGCCTACAACTGGGATCCCGCGGTTCCGAGAGTCTCGCCACAAGCGGCCGGTGCATGGTATACCGAATGGCTAATGGTAGAGACGCCGGAACAGTCCAGATATACGGCTGATCTCACGATTTTCTGGCAGGATAACCTCAAAGAAGAGGCCAATTACGTATTCATCCCGGCGTTGCGTCGCTCATTGCGGCTTTCGACCTCCGCGCGATGTGCCCCACTTTTGGGCAGCGACATGACTCACGATGACCAGCGGGTCGGCTGGAACGGTGGCGTCGGAATGTTCACGGGTAAGTTCCTGCGTACCCAAAACCTGCTGACGATGGATAACATGAACCTGAAGGTAATGGGTAAGTATCCGCAAAATTACGATGGTATGCTGGGCTGGATGACGCCATCCTGGGGTGATTGGGAAGTGCGTCCGGTGTGGGTCATCGATGTGCGCCGGATCCCGTCTCTCCGGCCGGGGTACTGCTATGGCAAGCGTGTCATGTACATCGACAAGCAATATTATCAGACCATGGCGGAAGATCTTTACGATTCCAACATGAAACTGTGGAAGGTACAGTTTGTCGGTCTGGCTCCCGGGATGATCGATGGCAAATGGGAGGAGCTTGGGCAAGGCGGCATAATCGAGATTTATTGGGACATCCAGAACGACCACGTCAGTTATGTCACGAGCGTGGGACAGCAGGGGATTCCATTCGTGAGCGGCACGATGGTAAAGGCACAATACAATAATATTCCCAAGTACTCGACGCCTGGCGGTCTGATGCAGTTGATGCGGTAGCCGCGCATTTTCAGAGGACGTTGGAGAGGCGAACGGTGCGATGCCGCTCAGCGTGGCATCGCACCGTTGCTTGTCATGGCGGGGGGCTTGCGGGCGCATATGGCAACCGCATGCGCGCGGGCTTTTCGCGTCGGCGCGCGTTCCTATACGCTGGTCAGGCGCGCAGTGACAAAAGGAGTTTTATCTTTTACCGGTGGATCAGGAGCAGGCCAAAGATCAGGCGTCCGCGTTCGGCGATCATGCGGTTGAAGTCATTTCAAGCGGGGAACTTGCCGCCAAAATTGGTGAAGGCCGGGCGCTTCGAATCAAGCTTGGGATGGACCCGACCGCGCCCGATTTGCATCTGGGCCATTCGATCACGCTGAAAAAACTGCGCGATTTTCAGCACTACGGCCATACGGTGATCTTCCTGGTGGGCGATTTTACCGCCATGATCGGCGATCCCACCGGCCGTTCAGAAACGCGCAAGCCGCTTTCTACCGAGCAGATCAGGGTTAACGCTGAAACCTATCAGAGCCAGGTTGCCCGGATACTCGATCCGGCGCGAACCGAAGTGCGCTTCAACAGCGAATGGATGAACCTGATTGACACGCGCAAGTTGATTGAAATCGCCGCGAAATTAAGCGTGGCGCGCCTGCTCGAACGTGACGATTTCGAAAAGCGGATAAAAGCGCGGGAGCCGCTATTCTTACACGAGCTGCTCTATCCGCTGATTCAAGGCTATGATTCGGTCGCGCTCGCGGCCGATCTCGAAATTGGCGGCACTGACCAGAAATTCAACATGCTGGTCGGCCGTGAATTGCAGCGTGCATACGGCCAACGCCCGCAGGTCGTGATGACGATGCCGCTGCTCGAAGGACTCGACGGCCATCGCAAAATGTCGAAATCCTACGGCAATTATGTCGCCCTGACCGATGCAGCGGAAGAAATGTTCGGCAAGCTGATGTCAATTCCGGACGCGCTGATGCTCCGCTACTACGAACTGCTGACCGACGCCACTGCGGACGAGCTTGCGGCAATTCGGTCGGGCACGGTTCATCCGATGGAAGCGAAAAAG
>JBOHWM010000185.1:0-5843 GCA_050736555.1 Binataceae bacterium (SeqCode) | reverse complement strand
ACTCGCGCGATCGCGGCCAGCTTCTCCGTGAGTTCGTCGGGCGTCATGCGGGTGTCGTTGAGATAAACGTCGTTGTTGCGAGTGATCGAAACGACGAATTGCTCCTGCTTGCCCGGCAAAGCCTCGGCCTTCACCCTGGGCAGGCTCACTTGCACGCCCTGCTGAATACTCGGCGCCGTCACCATGAAGATGATGAGCAACACCAGCATCACGTCGACCAGCGGCGTGACGTTTATTTGCGAGACTAAGGAGCCGCGCTGTCCGGGATCGAAAGCCACCGGCGACTCACTCTACGAGAGGAAATGACGTTCGGCAATGTTGAGGAATTCGGAGGTGAAATTCTCCATTTCAGTCGCCAGCTCACGTACCCGCGCGGTCAGGAAATTATAAAACATGGCGGCCGGGATAGCCGCCACGAGTCCGATCGCGGTGGTGATCAGGGCCTCGGCGATACCCGGTGCGACCGCCTGGATATTCGACGTATGCGCGGCGGACAATCCCATGAAGGCCGTCATGATGCCCCATACGGTGCCGAACAAGCCGATAAACGGACAGGTCGAGCCGGTTGTCGCCAGAAAGGTAATCCCGCGTTCGAGCTTGGTCAGCTCGACGTTCGCCTGACGCTTCATCGCGCGCGTGACATTCTCGATTCCACCAAGATCGGTCGAAAAGCCCCCTTCGGCACCCACCGCCTGGCGTTTGGCGCGCGTCAGTTGCAGCAATTCCTGGTAGCCGGCACGAAACACCTGCGAGACCGGGCTGCGTTTCAGGCCAGCACTCGCGGAATGAATCGCGGCGAGGTTTTTGGATTCCCAGAAAATTGCCGTGAAGCGCTCCGATTCACTGCGCGCACCGGAGATTTCCACGAGCTTATATAGAATGATGCCCCAACTGCCGATTGAGAACGCAACCAGAATCCAGATTACCACCTGGACCACTGGTCCTGTTTCCAGCACCAGATCAACTATCCCAAGCCCACCGGCGCCGCTCACCTGATTACCCCCATTTCGTCAATGTGCGCCCGTCACCGATGCGCCGCCGCGCCCACAACCGGTTCGCGATCTGAAGTATGAAGAAGAAATCGCGGACACGGCGTCCGGGCATGATTCCACGTGATAGTTTTGCTCGAAACGCGTCTTTCGCACGCCACAGCGCTCCAGCCCACGCAACATAAAGGCCCGGTTAAGCGAGTAACATTATTTATGCCGCCCGCCATGGAGTCAAACTTCCGGCATGGAATGCCGTTCCCAACACCGGTGCATGGTATGATAGCTTCGATTTTTGACCGGCAGTCTTGCCAGGAGGATACCGACGTGGCGACCAGGATTGCGATCAACGGCTTCGGCCGCATCGGCCGCATGTTCTACCGTGCGGCGCTGCTCAAGCGTGAACTGGAAGTCGTGGCCGTCAATGATATTACCGATGCGCCCACACTGGCCCATCTCCTTAAGTATGACTCGGTGCATGGCGCCCTTCCTTACGATGTCAAAGCCGAGGGTGACCAGATCATGCTCAACGGCCACGCGCTCAAGGTTCTGGCCGAGCGCGACCCGGCCAAGTTGCCATGGAAGGCGTTGGGCGTGCGGGTGGTGGTCGAATCGACCGGATTGTTCACCGCGCGCGACAAGGCGGGACTTCATCTGGGCGCCGGCGCGCGCAAAGTTGTGATTAGTGCGCCCGCGGACGGCGCCGACGTTACGCTATGCATGGGCGTGAATCAGGCCGCCTATGACCCAGCGAAACATCACGTGATCTCCAACGCTTCCTGCACCACCAATTGCCTCGCGCCGATCGCCAAGGTGATGCACGAAAGCTTCGGTATCGTGTACGGCCTGATGACCACGGTGCATGGCTATACGCAAGATCAAATGTTGCAGGACGGTCCGCACAAGGACCTGCGCCGCGCGCGCGCGGCCGCGCTCTCGATGGTGCCGACGTCGACCGGCGCGGCCAAGGCGATCGGCCTGGTTCTGCCCGCGCTTAACGGCAAGCTCGACGGTATCGCCGTGCGGGTGCCGATCGCGAACGTCTCGCTGGTTGATCTTACCGCCTCAACCGAGCGCGACTGTGACGTGAAGGCGGTCGATGCGGCGATGCGCAGGGCGGCCGAGGGTGAGCTCAAGGATATCCTGCAATACAATGACGCGCCGTTGGTTTCGATCGACTTCAACAACAATCCGCATTCGTCGATTTATGACGCACCGCTTACCAAGGTGCTCGGTAAGCGGCTGGTCAAGGTCTTCTCCTGGTATGACAATGAATGGGGCTATTCGAATCGCCTGGCGGATGTCACCGCCTTCATCGCCGCAAGGGTCTAGCCAGTTGTGATTTCTGTTAGAAGCGGGATTGGCGTCTGTTTGCGTCATCCTGAACGAAGGCTGCCGGAGTGAAGGACCTCGCGCGGTCCCCCGCGCGTTATCGCGGGGCAGCGTGTTTATCAGAGAAATAAGTCACGGGTTAAGGAAGCGCGCGCCGATTTCTTCGGCACGACTCACGCGACGGCCAATAACGCGCGGATGACCGCGCGAGTTCCTTCGCTTCTCAGGGTGACGGAAAAGAACGGTAAAGCTCTACGTTCAAAAATAGAATGAAAAACCCGGCACGCTCAGCCGAACCTTTACGATGGCAATAACTTCTGTCACCGACCTCGATCTTGATCGCAAAGTCGTGCTGGTACGCTGCGACTTCAACGTGCCGCTCGAAGACGGCCGGATTGCCGATCCGGCGCGTATCGACGCAAGCCTCGCGACGATTCGCCATATCCTCGACCATGACGGCCGGGCGGTGCTCTGCTCCCATCTGGGACGGCCCAAGGAGCGCACGCCCAGCCTGAGCCTCAAGCCAGTGGCCGAATATCTGAGTACGGCATTATCAGCCAAGGTGGCGCTGGCGCCCGACTGCATCGGCGATATCACCGGACGCATGATCGCGGGGCTCGCGCCCGGCTGTGCGATCCTGCTGGAAAACCTGCGCTTCCACCCGGAAGAAGAGGCCAACGACCGGGATTTCGCGCACGAACTCGCGCGCGGCAAAGGTGTGTATGTGAACGACGCCTTCGGCAGTGCCCATCGCGCGCACGCCTCGACCGTCGGCGTCACCCACTTCATCCATGAGCGCGCGGCCGGGATGTTGATGCTGACCGAATTGCGTGCCTTGCGCGCGATCACCGAAAATCCCGTGCATCCCTACATCGCGATCCTGGGCGGTGCCAAAGTCTCCGACAAAATTGCCGTGATCGAAAATCTGATGACTCAGGTCGACGAGCTATTGATCGGCGGTGCGATGGCCTACACGTTTCTCGAAGCCGAGGGCGTCGCGGTTGGCTGCTCGCTGGTCGACCAGGATAGCCTGATGCGGGCGAACGACCTGATGCGCAAGGCGAATCAACGTAACCTGAAGCTGCGTCTGCCCTGCGATCACGTGGTTGCGGACAGGCCTGACGTCGGCGCGGTCGCGCGCACCGTCAGCGAGATTCCCGCGGACCAGATGGGGCTGGATATCGGTCCGCGTACGGTCGCCGAATATATCGAGACGCTGCGTCACGCGAGGACCGTGGTGTGGAACGGTCCGCTCGGCTTTTACGAATTACCCGCTTTCGCTACCGGCACAATCAAAGTGGGTGAGGCGCTGGCCAGTCTCACGGGCGTGAGCAGTTTCCTGGGTGGTGGTGACACCGCCGCGGCTTTCGCCCATCAGCCGTGGGCAAAGAACTTCACCCATATCTCGACCGGCGGCGGAGCGACCCTGGAGTATCTCGAAGGCAAAGAACTGCCGGGTGTCGCCGCGCTGGAGCGCTAACCGAAAATTCTGGTGTCCATGAGCGGAGGCGCGATGCGCAAGAAGCTTTTCGCTGGCAATTGGAAAATGAACATGACGCCCAACGAAGGGCGTATCCTCGTGATGGCGTTGCGGGCCGAATTGGACCGCGACGCCGCGGCATTGGCCCAAGATAGCGAGGTGATGGTGGCGCCGCCGTTCTTGACGATTCCCGCGGTCTCACAAGGGCTGGCGGGATCGAATATCGCGCTGGGCGCGCAAAACGTCCACTTCGAAGACAAGGGCGCGTTTACCGGCGAGGTCTCGGCGCCGATGCTGCGGGCGTTCGGCGTTACCTACGTGATTATCGGCCATTCCGAACGTCGCCATATCTTTCATGAAACCGACGAATTGATCGGCAAGCGCGTCGTCGCCGCCCTGGCCCATCGTTTGATTCCGATCCTGTGCGTTGGTGAAACCCTCGCACAGCGCGACAGCGGCAAGAGTGTCACGGTGGTGCTGGGCCAGTTACAAGCGGGATTGGCACTAACGCTAGGCGGAGCGAGAACAAAGACTCCCCTGGTTATCGCTTACGAACCGGTGTGGGCGATCGGCACGGGCCGCAATGCCACCCCCGAGCAGGCCCAGGAAGTTCACGGCGCGCTCCGCGAGGCCCTGCATGATAAACTTGAGGACGCCGCGGCGGTGAGGATTCTTTACGGCGGCAGCGTCAGCCCGGATAATGTTGACTCACTAATGGCGAAACCCGATATTGACGGGGCTCTGGTCGGCGGGGCAAGCTTAAAGGCTGACTCGTTCGCGCGAATAGTGCGGGCGCGAAGCGGGTGACGCCGGGAGCGCGATGGTCTCTATTGTAGTTGCGATTCACGTAGTGATTTGTATCGTCCTGTGCATTGTGGTGTTGCTGCAACAGGGCAAGGGCGCCGAAGTGGGTGCAGTGTTCGGCGGTTCCAGCACCACCAACTTCGGCACCACCGGCCAGGGTAATGCGTTGACCAAGACAACTTGGGTGTGCGCGGTGATATTTTTCTGCACCTCGCTGTTTTTGGCTTACGCCTCCACTCATCGGATCAACGAGAGCATTTTCGGCGGTGTCCCGATAAGGTCAAGCATGCCGATTACCGGTCATGTGACTCCCCGTATACCGGCAGCGCCGGCGGCGCCGGCCGGGGGCGCACCCTTGGCGCCCGCGCCCGGATCCAATCCGGCCTCGTCCCCGAACAAGTAACCAGGCGCAACGACACTAGCGAAGCGAGCTAAGGAGTCTGCGAGGTGCGTTTAGAATTCGAGCCGAGCAGGCGAGTCTGGACTTGGCCGAAGGCTCGCAGACTCGCCCGCCCCACGGAGCTGCGCTAAAAATGACTGGACTGGGCGGCATGACGGGCGCGCTTTGAAATCACGCGCGGGTGGTGGAACAGGCAGACACGCGAGTTTGAGGGGCTCGTGGTAGAAATACCGTGCGGGTTCAAGTCCCGCCCCGCGCACCATCAGTTCAGATGAATTACCCTGGCCCAAGCCCGACGTAGCCCTCGGACGCAGCCCTCGCGATTCTGATGGTAATACGTTTTTTTCTGCCGCTTCTGTTCCCGCTCTGGCGGCGTAAACGCTCGCACCAGCGCAAACTATTGCGAGCGCTACTCTGAATCCGCTCAAGTATCGCCATGTGGCGCTTTTGGTCGCCGCCGCTTCCGATCGCTGCTAAGCGTTGAGGGGGATAGGCTCAAGCGGTAATTGGCCGGAAAAACTCGCCGTCTTGGCTAAGTCGCTGGCAGGGTCAAGGGCTGCCCTTTCGGCACAATCAGCACGGCCAGAATTTTCGCCGGCCGGCGCTTGCTCGCGTTGCGCGATACGCGATGCACGTGCATCGGCGGCTCGTACCACGCCTGCCCGGCCGTGTACGTCATCGGCTTGCCGGGCTCGACCTGGCTGACCACCGTGCCTTCCAGCACGTAGGCGGCGACCGAGCCGGGATGGCGATGCGGCGGCGAGCTGGCACCCGGCGCGTACTCCACCGTCACCATGCTTATGTGTTTGCCGGGTACATCGGGCAACGCATGCTCGAGGAC
>JBOHWM010000184.1:0-1653 GCA_050736555.1 Binataceae bacterium (SeqCode) | reverse complement strand
GCCCACGTCCTTTACGGTTTTGAACTTTGCGCCGGGAATATTGTCGGCAAGAAATTTGTTTGCCGCCACGGGCGTGGCTTGGTCTTCCTCGCCAGCGATCACCAACGTCGGCTGACGAATTTCGCGCAGCCGATTCTTGATATTCCAGTTGAAGACGCCGTTGCGGTCGGCGAAGGCTGAATCGAAGACATACTTGGGGAAGTTTGACGGCGTCATGAAATGCGCCTTCATCAATTCTAAAATTTCCGGGCGCTCCCGGCGCGATTTGGCGGAAATCGCCCCTTCGAGCAGCGCGCTGAAAGTCCCTTCGAAGTTGTTGCGGAAACCTTCAGCGGCCTCTTTTGGCATGTCCTCGCCTATGCCGGTGCCGGAACTCTGGATTACGTTTGCAATCACACGGCCGGGATAGTCCAACGCGCATTGCATCGCGATCATCCCACCAATCGAATTGCCGATGAGCACCGCCCGGTCGATCTTCAATGCGTCCATCACCGCGACCACATCCTGGGCGTGCTGCTGAATCGCATAGCCTTCCCGCGGCTTGTCGGAACGGCCATGCCCGCGATGGTCGATGGCCACCACCTGGTTGGTACGGGCGAACGGAAACATCTGGAAGTACCAGATATAGCCGTTGGTGGTCCACGGATGAAGGAAAATTAGCGGCACTCCTTCGCCATAACTGTCGTAAAAAATTTTTATTCCATGATTATCTGCGAACGGCATCGTCTAAATCCTCGCAATGAGCACTTCAGCTCGTGCGGCGCACTTCTCCGCGCGGCCACGAGCGCGTTTTGCACTAATCACTCGATAATAAACCGTTCCGCCCTACTCGCATGGACAAACTGGCTCTCCACGCAATCAATTTGGAACAGCAACAATTATTTACGGTCGAGGAAGAGCGGACCAGCCGCTTGATAGTCACGCGGCCGGTCCGCTGTCTCATGCTGAGTTGATACTAAGCTGACGCTGAAGCCGCGCCGTGACGCAGCAGCGCGCCCGGTGTGGCACCCGTGCAGTTGCCATCCTCGAACGTGACGTGACCATTGACCATGATGGTCTTGTAGCCAGCGGCGCGTTGCACCCGGCGCCATTCGCCGCCTGGGAAATCGTGCACGATCTCCATCGGCAGGATCTGCAGTTTTTCAAGGTCGTACACCAGCAGATCCGCCCATGAACCTTCGGTGAGAGTGCCGCGATTCTGGAACCCCGCGCACATCGCGGGATGCGCGCTTAGACGCCAATGCGCCTCTTCGAGGGTGATAACCGGATTGTCGCGCACGAACTTGATCAAGGCTTCGGTCGAGTAGCGTCCGCCGGTGAAGAACTTGGTATGCGCGCCACCATCGGAGACACCGAAAATCGCCAGCCCGTCCGACTTGATCAATTCCGCCATATGGTCCACGCGGGTGTTGATCGGCGGGGTGTAGAACTCGGCGTTGAGGCCGTCGGCGACCGCGATATCAAGCATCGCATCGACGGGATGCTTATTCTCTTTCTTCGCGATTTCACCGACGGTCATATTTTCGTACCTCTTGAGATCTGGCCGCTTGCATTCGAGCACGAAAATGTCCGCGACATTGTTGGTGATAAGGCCGGTCATCTCGTCGACCTTGCGCAGGCCCGGACGGCGCTCCGGATCGCTCAGCTTCATAA
>JBOHWM010000183.1:0-2415 GCA_050736555.1 Binataceae bacterium (SeqCode) | reverse complement strand
GTTCGTACTTGTGTGGAGGCCTTAACCGAGCTGGCGCTTTTTGTGGATACGCTCGAGCGTGTATGACTCCGCCGCCGCTTTTGATTCCTCTTCTCGAATTGAACTGAGCATCAGATCGCCGTCGGCGTACCCGGTAAACCCGGCGGCCATCGCGCGCGCGACCGCGTTGACGTGCTCTTTGGTCATAACTACCGGGACCGGCGGCTTGGATGCCAATTCTTCGGCAAGTGCATGGGCCTCGGCTGCGAGCCGATCGGCCGTGGTCACGCGATTGACAAAACCCAACGCCTGAGCTTCTTGCGCGGTAAAGCGCCGGCAAGTCATCACGAGTTCCTTAGTCATGGCCGGACCGATCTCACGCACCATGCGAGGGATTGCGCCCCAGGCCAGCGGCACCCCCAAATCGACTTCGGGAATGAACATCACGGTGTTATCCGCCATAACACGGAAATCACAGACCGCGACCAGCACCACGCCACCACCGACAGCGTAGCCGTGAACTTGCGCAATCGTCACCGCGCGCATTTGCTCTAGCGCCTCGCATGCGCGCAATCCATATTGTCCGACCTCGCGCCGATAGAGCCATGAATTACCTGATGGCGCTGTGCCATCCGCCATCGGCGAATCCTGCAGGTCGGCGCCGGCGCTGAAAGCGCGGCCCGCGCCTTTCACGATCACCACGCGCAGCTCACGATGAAGGTCGAACCAGCGCGCGGCTTCGGCCAACTCCAATAACATGGTCGCGTTAATCGCGTTGAGACGTTCGGGACGATCCAGCGTCAGAGATCCAATTGCACCCTCAATTTCGGCCTTCAAGGTTTCAAACTCGCGCGCGTCGCGATGCTGATTATCCATGACACACTCCTTATTACCCGGCGGCACTCACCGATCTCGGAATTGATTATTGTACAAAGCCGACGATCGATCAGCCCGGATGTTCCATCGACTCAACAAATTCGCGCAGCCGCTTAAACCAGACCAGCTTATCGGTGAACCCCGGGAAACTGGCGTTAAGCCCGCTTGGATTCGGCAACACAAAAATATGGACGCCCGCAATCCTCTCCGGCTTCGGCCCGGCTCCGCCTGCCGAGGCCTTGAAGAATTGACGGTAAATACTGATGCCGACAAATGCCACCACCTCAGGCGAAAGCCGCTCAATTTTATTTATCAGCGCGTGTTTGCCGAGATTGATTTCGCCGCTTCCAAGCTCCGAGGCCGCGCGCGTCGCACGCGGGCACAGATTAGTCAGCGCCAGGCCAAATTCGGTGATACGCGCGTCCTGCTCATGACCGAGCGGCTCGAGAATCAGACCGGCGGCATAGAGCAGGCGCCAAAATGGATTGCCCGGACCGGCAAAATGATGGCCAACTCGTTCCGAGCGCAGGCTTGGATTGATACCCACGAACAGTATACGCGGATGGGGCATCATGAGATCGGGCAACGGCATATTCAGCGATTTTGCGACATGTACGGTCAGCGTGCCAATCCCCCACCCGCATTCGCAACGCATTGCGTAGCAATAACAAAGATTAAAAGAGCGGACTGGCCCGCGCGATACGATAATTTTTGGGGTTGCAAAGTTGCCTGAAATCCGCGATAGCTTGTTGCGACCACGCCACAAATCATAAGCGCAGTGGCAGCGACGCCAAATTATTTGGATAGAGTGCTTTGCGACTAATGATTACTCACCATTGCGACTATGGTTGCACGTGGCCATCTGTCATCATTTTTAGAGCTGGCATCGACTCTGTTAGTCAGTATTTGCTTCGATTGTAAGCTCCGACCCGTTCAATCGAAGCAAGCGGCGGTTCGAGGACCAGTTCGCTCGAATTTGCGACCGGCCGGTCGACAGGCTGACCTGATCGACCTTACGTACGCCAGTTTTCTCTGATTTTTTGACGGGTCCGTCCGGAACGACATAGGGGACGCTAGCCTTCCCGCTGCGCGGACCCTGCGGCAATCCCGTTCAGTTCACTCTTGAGGGGGGGTAAATGAACGAGCGTAATCGTCTGGCCAGCGGAGTGCGAGCCGTTTCGTTTGGTGCAATCCTCACCTGCATATTGCTAGTCAACGGCATGGCCGCGGCACAAACCGTGCCTGTGCAAATCATCTCGCCGGCCAACAACGCGCAGGTAAGCGGAATTGTGAATTTCACCGCCATCCAAGGGCAGGGCGTAAGCTGGATCAATTTCTACGTTGATAACCAGTACTTCGCCTCGAGCCCAAGCGATAGCAAGGAATGGAATACCGCCAACGTCGCTCCGGGCACCCATGTGCTCTCAGTGCGAGCTTACGCGCAACCGCACATATTGGTCGGGAGCGCGCAAGTTAGCGTGCTGGTCGGCTCTACGAGTTCCACTCCGACACCGACGCCGACAGCTACGCCAACCGCGATAGCCACCGTCGCTCCAACTC
>JBOHWM010000182.1:0-3963 GCA_050736555.1 Binataceae bacterium (SeqCode) | reverse complement strand
CGATGGGCCGCCGGCGCGCGTTCATCCTGGGCTGCGCGGTGCGCGTTACCGCCTTCATGGTCTATTTTTTCGCGCATTTCGCAGTTGATGAATTTCGGCTTCATGGTCGCCGCGGCAATCGGTGCCGGTGTCGCTAACGTCGCTATTGCCTGGCCGTGGCTGCTCGGCGCGGCCGGGTTTCTCTTAAGCGCGATCATCGGTGGAATATTGATGCGCGAGGGGCGGGCTGGCACCCGCATCGCCCTCAGTGCGATCCCGGTACAGGTGGGACGCCGCGTCATCACTGGCCTGCGCGACGGGTTTAGAGACCGCACGGTATTGCTATTGAGCCTCGCCAACGGCATCTTTTTTGCGGCCTGGGCGCCCTACTGGATGCAATGGCCGCAGTTTTTCAACGATAGCTATGGCGTCGGCATCTGGATCGTTGGGCTGGTCTTCTGTCTGTTTACCGCCGGTCGGATGAGCGGAGCGGAAACGGTCGTCCGCCTTGGGCTTGGCAACGAGGCGCGCGCACTTGGCATGTGCATCCTGGTAGCAGGCATGAGCGCGCTCTTGTTGTTCGCCGGCGGCGCCGGTCATCGACCGAATTTCGTCTTGGTCACGCTGTTTGCGATGAATCTGTGTATCGGCGCGATGCATCCGATGATCACGAGCTGGTTCAATGAACAACTCGATGCGGAACATCGCGCCACGCTGTTGTCGTTCAACAGCACGTTCGCGACTCTAGGTGGCTCGATGGGATTGTTGCTATGCGGCGCCATCGCGGACGCGTATGGTATTTCGACCGCGTGGCAGGTCTCGGGTATCATTTCGCTCACCGCGGTGCCATGTTACTGGGCTTTGCGCCCTCGGCGAATCGCCGAGGCGCCGGGCGCGCTCGGTCATGCGCCGGACTGATCGGCAGCCGCCTGATGTAGCGCGCCGGTTTATAGCTTTAAAGACTATGAAGGACTGATTGCTTGGATTTGCGAATCCGCACCGGCGAAAAACTGAAGGTTTGCACATTGCCTGTGAGGTCGCCTCTAATAAAGGGCAAATTCGAGATATCGGTTTAGAGTAGAACTTATGTCGGCGCCTACAATGGTCGTGGCGGGAACCGGGTTTGCCGCCGTACGTCAATATATGCTCGAAGCATTTCCCGAAGTTCGTCTGGAAATGATCGAAGCCTCGAAGCTGCGCGCCGAAGGCTTTGCCGCCGACGCCCTGATTCCCGCGATGAGCCTTATTGATGGCGAACTGATGGGTCGGATCCGTGGATTACGGCTGATTCAGCAATGGGGCGCGGGGCTCGAAGGCGTGGATATCGCCGCCGCGACGGCGCGCCATATTGCGGTTGCCAACGTGCCGAGCCGTAATGGTAACGCCGAGTCGGTGGCGGAATGGTGCGTGATGGCCGCGATCGCGGTCAGCCGTCGTTTGCCGCTTGCGCAACAGACGATCCGCAACGGCACTGCGTGGGGAGCACCAATCGGGCGAGCCTTGATGGGCCGCACCGCCGGCATCATTGGTTTCGGCGGCATTGGTCAGGCGTTGGCGCACCGGCTGCGGCCATTTGGGATGCGTATGGTCGCGATTAAGCGCGCGGCAAAGGAGGCATTGGCGGCGCAATTTGGTCTTGCATGGCTCGGTGGTGCGGAGCGATTGCCGGAGTTATTGCGCGTGAGCGACTACGTGTTTCTGTGTGTACCGTTGAACGATTCGACGCGGGTTCTGCTTGACGAACGCGCGCTGGCGCTGTTGCCGCCACAAGCATGTATCATCAACGCCGGCCGGGGCGGATTACTGAGTCAGCCAGCCTTGCTGCGCGCACTCGAAGAAGGCCGCCTGATCGGCGCGGGCCTCGATGTTTTCGAGCGCGAGCCGCTCAACCCGGATTCTCTCTTGTTAAGGCAATAATCTAGTTGACTCACCTGTGCAAGGGTGTGAGACTGGTGGCCGCCCACGGGATGGTCGGTAGTGGCCGCGCGCGAGGAAATCGAGAGGCTTGTGTGTGGCTTCCCGAAGGATGTTCGCGCCCGCAGGCCGTTGGTGGTTTTAGTGGACGGATACGCCGACGACAGCTACGAGGATGGCGGAGTTTACGTACTGGCCGGATGGCTCAGTAACGCCCCGAATTGGTCTGAGTTCTCGGACGAATACGAGAAAGCAGGACTACCTCGTACGCTGCACATGAAAACCGTGCGACGGCCACGCGGCGCGCGCGTTCACAAATTGGCAGCACTTACAGAGAAATATGCGATGTACCGCGTCGATTGCGTGCTACATCGAAAGAATTACGATAACATCGTAAAAGGCAAACTTAATCCAGATATAGACGATCCTTACTTCCTGCTTTTTTACCAAGTGATCCTTTCATGCGCTCGGTTTCTTGACCTGCTGGGATCGGACGACACGGTCGATTGGGTATTTGATGAACAGGGAAAGATCGGCGTGGAGGCCGTCCGTTGGTATTACTTCATCAAGGAAAATGCGCCACCTAATCTCCGCTTGAGATTGGGTAGTACACCGATTTTCAGAGACGATAAAAAAGTCTTGCCCTTGAAGGCGGCTGACCTATTTGCGTGGCAGATCAGGAGGCATATCGCCTTCGAGCAACCGAAGCCGCCGAGCGGCATCTTGCATTCATTCTTAGGAAAATACGGTGTGAATGGGAACATCACCGGGCCGTATCTTGATGATTTGGTGCGGAATCTAAATAACGGTTTGTTATTAAAAGATGAGTGTCTGTTTTTTCTGCCCAAGGACTTTCAGAAGCCCAAATGAAGCGCGCTCTTTCATTTCTTGCGCCGCTTCCGTTTTCGTTTAGGCGGATCAGTGGCGTCCACAATAGTGTTTTTAGGCATGGATATGAGATGCCGCGCGAGTTTATTGAACTGCTCGCGCGGCGTGTCCCCTGGAACTTGGGGAAACTTCATTTTTTCTTTCGACATCCTCTGCCCTGCCGTGGTTTTAGCTCATATTTCAGGAGCGAGGTCTTTGCCAGTCAATTCCTTGTAGGTCAACCGTCGTCCGAATGCGGAACTTGCCGCTTTGACGAAGCGGTCGCCGTCGTCGCCCTTGCGCTCGTTGTAGCGGAATGCCTGCTCATCCAAGTAGCGGAACAGATGGAAGGGTTCGACGCTGACGTAGGTTCCTTTCAGGCCGCGCTTGAGCAGCGACCAGAAATTCTCAATGCCGTTCGTGTGCACGTTGCCCTCGACGTACCGCTCGGCATGGTTCACGAATTTGTGAACGTAATCCTTGTCGAGTCCAGCGTAGGAGGCGAGTTCGTCGGTGAACAATTCCGCGCCGCTGACCACGTGTTCTTTTACGTGATCCTGCAAAGTCTTGCGCTTCCGATCCTTGACATGAGTGACGTGCACCTTGCCAGTCTCGCGATCAAGCAGGCCCATTACCAGTTCTTTGCCAGCGCCGCCGGTGCCGGTTATCTTCTGCGCTTTCCTGTCTTTGTGCATGAATCGAGCGAGTCCGCCGATCATGCTTTCGTCGGCTTCGACTGGGCCACTCGCCCCGAACTTCTCGAAGCTGCCGCGCTGCATCGCCGTGCGACTTCGATGCATCATGAACCATGCGGTGGGTTGGGTGACGCGGAGCGCGCGCCCGACTTCATAACTGCTGACGCCGTTCTTGCAATTGATTATCTGCCACATGGCGACCAGCCACTTATCGAGCGGGAGCGGGCTATCCTCGAAGATCGATCCGACCTTGATCGAGAACTGCCGCTTGGGATGCGCGTTCTTGCACTTCCACAATCGCCGCGTGGAAAGGAAACTGACCTGCCTGCATCCGCAGGTCGGGCATTCAACGCCGTTGGGCCAGCGCAATTTGCTGAGCAGGGCGAGCGAGCGGTCGCGGTCAGAGAAATAGCCAACTGCTTCCATCAAGGTCCGGGGCCATGCGATCTCGTTGTCCATGACCTAAATATAGCGGAGATGCGTAGGTGAGTCAACTGGATTATTGCCC
>JBOHWM010000181.1:0-5435 GCA_050736555.1 Binataceae bacterium (SeqCode) | reverse complement strand
AGCGAACATCGCTGGCGACTCCAGCGATGATGATTTCGAAGACTCATTGGAACCAGGGTTTGCGTGGAAGCAGAACGCCTTAGGGCGATTGTCGAAAGTATGCTGTTTGCCGCCGGCGAGCCGGTCTCACTGACTCAGCTCGCCAACGCGCTTGACAGTGTGCCCCGCGAAGAAATCCGCAAGACTCTTGCCGAAATGATGCGGGCGTATGCTGACGGCGCACGCGGCATCATGCTGGAAGAGATCGCCGGCGGCTATCAATTACGTACACCGAGGGAATACGCGTCGTACGTTCGCCGACTGCTCGCCGCCAAGCCGCCCCGGCTCAGCCGCCCGCTGCTTGAGACCCTGGCGATAATCGCCTATCGCCAGCCGATCACACGAGCCGAAATCGAGCAACTACGCGGCGTTGACACGGGCGGCGTACTGGAAACACTCGGCGAGCGCGACTTGATCAAGATTGCGGGCCGCAAGGAAGCGCCTGGCCGCCCGATCATGTACGCGACCACAGCCGCATTTCTCGAGGTGTTCGGACTCAAAGATCTCGATAGCCTGCCGGACTTGGAGGAATTTCGCGCCCTCGAGATGCCGCGCGAGCTCCAATCAAATCCGCCATCCGGGGATGCGGAACCCACCGCCGAACAGATGCCCGCCGATCAGCCGTTGGAACCTGCGGGAGCGGGCCCGGGTGCTTCCGCCGAGCGGAACGCGGCCGAAGACACAGGCGCGGAGCCAGCCGCGACTTCCGCTCCGGAATTGTTCAAAGCTATGGAAGGAGAGCGGAGCGAAAGCGTATCCGCGACGATAACTCCAGAAGATTCGGCGCAGTTAGATACCCAAGGGTCTGGACAACCCGGCGATGTGGAGGATCTTCAGAAAGCCGCATCAGCTCAATCGCGGGACGACGAGGAATCTTAACGCCTCGCCGCTCTGAATCTCAGATCTGGAAGCGCCAGACCTCGCCGTAGCGCACGATATGGCCCGCGCTCGGCGTTGCGAAATGGGTTCCGAGCACCAGCACCGGGCGATCACTGTAACGTTCCAAAAACGCACGCCGCGTCCGGATTGCCTCCGCGGGGTCGGAGTCGAAGCCGCTGTTCCAATGTGGCCGCGCGCATTGCACCGGATGATGCATGAGATCGCCGGTGATAATCGCCTCTTCGCCGCGCGACGATATTCGTACGCTGAAATGGCCGGGGGTATGGCCCGGTGTCGGTTCAAGCCACACCTCGTTAGTGAGGTGATGATCCCATTCGATTAGGTCAGCGAGGCCGGCTTCGACCACGGGCCGGACCGAATCTTCAATCGGATCGCGGCTGTAAGGGTCATTGGAGGCGGACCAATGCTCCCACTCCTTGCGTCCAATCAGATAACGCGCGTTGCTAAACGTCGGCACCCATCGCCCTTCCACGAGCATCGTGTTCCAGCCCACATGATCGACGTGCAGATGGGTGCAAAGCACGTGGGTTATCGAATCCGGCGCGAAACCGCCCGCTTCCAGGTCCTTGAGGAACGACGTTTGAAGCTGGTTCCATCCGGGAAAACCCCGCCGCTTGTCGTTGCCGATACAGGTATCGACAACGATGCGGCGCCCGTGCGCCTCGACGACGAAAGCATGGATGCTCATGCGCACTTTGCCACTTTCGTCGGCAAAATTGGGGACCAACCAGGAACCGGCGGCTTTGATATTTTCGGGCGTGCCCTCGGGCAACACGAAAGTTGCTTTGGACACCGTTTCCATCTCGATGAAACGGCTGATGCTGACGTCGCCGATTTTCCAGCGGTTCATGTGCTACTCCGTAATAAGATCTGGCTGAACGTTAACGCGAAGCGCGGTCCACGCGCAACGAACGTTTGGGATGTAAAGCAATCCACGCGCGGCGGCCGATACGGCCTGTTAATTGTTTTTTGCCGATTCGCGCTGAAGGGTCTCGCCCAGCAACTCGGCCAGTCGTTCCGCCGGCGCACGTTTGACGTCGGGAACGGCAAAGCCCGCCGCGGCCGCATGACCACCGCCGCCAAAGCCGCGTGCCAGTTCCGAGAGATCAATTTGGCAATCCGCGCTGCGCCGCAAACTTACTCCAAGGCTTCGCAGATCAAACAGGGCGATCACGGTAAGGCGCTGTCCTTCGTACAGCTTGGCGGCGACCTCGCTGCTGTAACCCATGCAGCAGGCGGTGCGGACCTTCAGTCCGTTGCCCAGCGCACGCTCAACCATGGTGGTGCGGGCGAGTTCGACGCTGCGGTCCATCGCCTTCTGTCCGGCCTCCAATGCCATGCGCAAGCGCCGGCTCATCACGGGTTGCTCGAGCCGGATTATCTCGCGATATGATTCGATTCCTCCCAAGGTCTGGACCGCGAGTGCCCATTCGGCGGATTCCGGAATGCGATGAATCCAGCGATCGTGATCGTCGGCAATCTCGACGAATGCGAAGAAATTCTCGAAAGCGTGCCGCTGCTCGTCACTGGACCAAAGGCGGTCGAGGCCCTTGAGATAGTTGAAGGTGAGGCGCGCCGCCGAGTATTGCTCCGAGAGCAAGCGTCCGGTAAACGGAACGTCGAACTCGGGTGCGTCGGCGCGTGAAACGGCGGTGCGATGATGGTCGATCCAATAAACCCGCGCTCCGTCGCGCACCAGTGCGCCCAGATGGGCGGCGGTATCCGGCGACGTCCACGACAAATCGGTAATCCATATCTCGTCGGCGCCGTCGCCGCGCTTGGGACGCAACGCCTGGATTACCCGGTCGCTGTCGCCATTGGCCGCAAGCGTCGCCACTACGCGCTCGCCACCGTAAAAACGTCGTACGGCTGCCGCCGCCATGACACCGTCCAGGCATGAGGGTCCGTGGCTCACGACCTGGACAGTTCGGCGTTCGTGTTTGAGCATAGACAAGCCATTGTATGGGATTAAAGTCGCGCGGGCGACTATGGCGGCTGATATCAAACGCGCTCGCAGTGTGAACGCGGTCAGGCTAATAATGCAGTAGGGTCCTCGCTTGGACTCCGGAGAATGCCGAAGGTCGAAAATACGTGACTGTGACCGAGTACAGCCTGACACAGCCTACGATCCTGGAACGCTCGCGGCATCCGATTTCGCGACGCGACATCGATCCCAACGTTCTGAAAGTTCTTTACCGCCTGATAAACGCGAGACATCTTGCCTATTTGGTGGGCGGCGGTGTGCGCGATTTGATGATGGGACGGCGGCCCAAAGACTTTGACGTCGCCACCTCGGCTCATCCTCACGAAGTCCGCGAACTGTTCCGCAATTCGCGCCTGATCGGGCGGCGCTTCCGCCTGGTCCACGTGTTTTTCGGCCCGCAGAATATCGAGGTGGCGACCTTTCGCCGTCGAGGAGAAGAGCAGCCGGAGACTGACGATCCCATGATCCGGCATGACAATACCTTCGGCACCCCGGAAGAGGACGCCTTTCGACGCGATTTCACGATCAACGCGTTGTTTTACGACCCCCGGACGTTTCAGGTGATCGATTATGCCGGTGGTGTGGCCGATCTTGACGCCCGGCTTATTCGCACCGTCGGCGAGCCGGAAATCCGCATGCGCGAGGACCCGGTGCGGATGCTGCGGGCGGTGCGCTTCGCCGGTAAGCTGGGTTTTTCAATCGAGCCGGCAACTTACGCCGCGATCATTCGATTCCGCCACGATTTAGCTAAATCTCCGCCGTCGCGGCTGGCCGAGGAAACCTATCGCACGCTCGATTCCATCGGCGCGGCCAAAGCCTTGACCCTGATGGCCGAGATGGGATTGCTCGAGGTGCTGCTGCCAACCTTGTCCGAGCATTTGCGTGAAGCGTACGATCCAGCCAGCGCGGCGACGGTGCGCAACATGGCGGCGCTGGTGCGCACGATGGAGCTAGGCGAACCATCGCGCGGTTTGATTCTCGCGGCATTGTTTGCCGACTTGTACCTCGTCAATGCGCGCGGCGCGAAGTTTGAACCGCCGCTGCTCGAGGATTTGCGACGGCGTGGCTTTTCGCGCGCCGATACGGAACAAATGCGGCTCTTGCTCGACGCCTTGCCGCATCTGCTGAAGCCGTCACGAGTGACACGGCGGTTAACGCGGCGGCCATATTTTCCCGAAGCGATGCGGCTGTTCGAAATGCTGGCGCCAACCTACGGTGGCGACATCGCGGGCCTGGAGCGACTTCTTAAAGAACCTCCCGCATTCCACGCGCGCGGCCATCGCGGTGATAGTCAGCGTCAGGGCGCCGATCAAGGGACGGAGGTGCCTGGAAAATTGCGGCGGCGACATCGCGGTGGACGGCGCCGTAGCCGTGCTTGGCGCGACCAGGCGGGTGCATCCAATGGCACAGTATCCGACGCCTCCGCTTCGGCGGCGGCGCCCCCATCTCCATTGGAGTCGCACAGTAAAACAGCGAGCGATGACAAGACAGACGACTGTTAGAAGCCGGACGCGCGGTCCTCACCGCGCACGTCAGAGTGTGCTCCGATCTGAGCGTGGACACGCTTATCTGCTTGTCCGTGCCGTTTTTGTGGAATAACTTCGCTTAGCGAAAAGGCGCGGCATGAATGGCGTGGCGACGCCGCGTGAGATTCTCTTACGAGGTCAAGACTTGGGCTCAGACAGCTTGCGTACCGACAAAATCTGGATCGACGGAGGGATGGTGCCCTTCGACCGGGCCAACGTCCACGTGCTCAGCCATAGCCTCCATTATGGTTTGGCGGTGTTCGAGGGGATGCGCTGTTATAAAGGTGACAACGGGCGCTCGGCGATCTTTCGCGCCAACGAACATATTCGCCGCCTGTTCGATTCCGCGCACATCGTCGAAATGCATATCCCGTTCAGTCCGGAGGAAATCGTCAAGGCCTGTGCCGACGTGGTCCGCGTTAACCGTCTAGAAGAATGCTATTTGCGGCCACTGGCGTTTTACGGCGAAGGCGAGATGGGACTGGCGGCACGCGGAAACAAGGTCCGGGTTGCGATCGCCGGATGGCCTTGGGGTGCTTATTTGGGTGCCGAGGGCGCGACTCGAGGTGTACGCCTCAAGACCTCGTCGTTCGTTCGTTTTCACCATAATTCGCTGATGGCGATGGCGAAGGCTTCCGGCCATTACGTCAATTCGATCCTCGCCGGCTATGAAGCGCGCCGCAACGGTTACGATGAAGCATTGCTGCTCGACGTCGAGGGTTTCGTCGCCGAGGGCAGCGGTGAAAACTTCTTCATCGCACGCGATGGCGTCGTACGTACGCCACCGCTGACTTCGAGTCTGCCCGGCATCACCCGCGACGCCGTGATTCGCATTCTTCATGATGAGGGTATCGAGGTCCGCGAGCAGCATTTCCCGCGTGACGCCGTGTACATCGCCGACGAGGCTTTCATGACTGGTACCGCTGCTGAGGTTACGCCAGTGCGCGAACTCGACGATCGCCAAATTGGTCCCGGCGCGCCCGGAC
>JBOHWM010000180.1:0-7504 GCA_050736555.1 Binataceae bacterium (SeqCode) | reverse complement strand
GGACAATCTCATGCTGCAAGTGTGGCGACGCGTGCGAGCGCTTCTTCAAGACGACTCGCGTCACGCCCTCCGGCCTGGGCGAAATCGGGGCGACCACCGCCGCTGCCACCTATTATCGGCGCGATTTGTTTGATGATGTCGCCTGCCTTGATTTTTTTAGTCAGGTCGAGCGTTACCGCGACCAGCAGAGCGGCTTTGTTGTCGCCCAAATCCGAACCCAGCGCGACCACCGCCGAGCCGTATTGCTGTCGAAGGCGATCGGCCATTTCTCGGAGCATCCGCGCGTCAACGCCGTCGAGCTTGCGTGTCACCACCGTGACCCCGCCGACGTCTTGAACTCGTTCCGCGCCACCGCCCGCGCTCGCCGCACCACCGGCCAACTTCTGTTCCAGGGCGCGCAGCCTTTTTTCCAGCTCCTTTTCGCGCGCTAGCAATCGCTCCAGGCGCTCCAACGCGGCGCCGTCGCGCGCCCCCAGATGGTCGCCAATTTGGTCGAGAATCCGTTCGCGCCGGCGGATCGCTTCGAGCGCGCCTTGCCCGGTCAATGCTTCGATCCGGCGCACGCCCGCGGCCACGCCCGATTCGCCCTCCAGCTTGAACAGACCAACATCGCCGGTGCGTTCGACGTGAGTGCCGCCGCATAGCTCGACCGAGAAATCGCCCATCCGCACCACGCGCACGCGATCGCCATACTTGTCGCCGAAAAAGGCTAGCGCGCCGGTCTTTATCGCATCGTCGTAGGCCATTTCCTCGACCGTGACATTGGCGTTTTCACGAATGCGCGCATTGATTTCCTCTTCAATCGTGATTAGGTCGCCTTCGCCAACCGGCCCGAGATGCGCAAAGTCGAAACTCAAGCGCTCCGGCGCGACCAGCGAGCCCGCCTGATGCACGTCGTTGCCAAGGATTTCACGCAACGCGTAATGCAAAATGTGCGTCGCGGAATGGTTGAGCATCGCCGCGTCACGGCGCTCGCGATCGACGCGCAGGCGCACACGACGGCCCGGCTCAAATTCGCCAGCATCACCACGCATCATGCGCCCGATGTGCAGGATCGAGCCGTTTTGCTTACGCGTATCGAGCACCTCGATGAGCGCACCCGCATCACTCTCGATTACCCCGCGATCACCGATTTGCCCGCCGCTTTCAGCATAAAAGGGCGTCTCGGCGGTGACCAGCGTGACGCCGTCATCGTAGCTGCGCGCGGCGACGATCTCGGATTCGGCATCATAGCGATGCTCACCGACGAAGCGCGATGAGACGCCGGCAGCAAGCGCTATCTCCGGCGCGCCTGTTTCGTCCTTGCGCGCGGCACGCGCGCGCTCGCGCTGCGCCTCCATCCGGCGGTCAAACTCGGCCACATCCACCTCGATACCGTCATCGCGCAGGACATCCTGCGTCAGGTCGAGCGGAAATCCATAGGTGTCGTAGAGTTCGAAGGCAACCATACCGGGCAACGTGCGCATAGCCGATCCGGTAAGCCGCCGCCGCTCTGTGTTAAGTAACTCGAGCCCACGATCAAGCGTAGACCGAAAGCGATTTTCCTCCTCCGCTACTTCAAGCTGAATATCTAAATTTCTCTCCTTGAGTTCGGGATAAGCGCTGCCCATGATTCCCACAACTCCGCCAAAGAGACCCAAACCGTCCACGTTACCTCCGGCGCAAATCAAAGAAAGAAACGAATCCTTGATGCCGAGTTTCCTTCCGTGCGCGGCTGCCCGACGGATCAAACGGCGCAACACATACTCGCGGTCATTCTTTCCGGGTTTCAGTCCATCCCCAATTAGAAAGGTTATCGCGCGTACATGGTCGGCGATCGCCCGATATGAAATGTCGGCGACGGGCGACGCGCCATAGGGTCGAGACCCTCCTATTCGCATTGCGATGACTTGAATTTCTGCAATTATGCGCTGGAAAAGATCAATATCGTAATTGCCGAGGACGACTTCCCTTCCTATGCCTTTGCTCTCTTCCAAGCTCTGCATCACCGCCGCGACCCGTTCCAGCCCCGTTCCCGTATCGACATGCTTCATCGGTAGCGGCGTGAGCTTCCCTGCCGCGTCACGGTCGTACTGGATGAAAACGAGATTGCCGAGCTCAATGAAACGCGCGCAGTCGTCGACGTTGACCCCGCATTCGCCCGCATGCGTGCAGTTCTTCGCCGCCTCGACTCCCCGGTCAATATGAATTTCCGAACACGGACCGCATGGACCGGTCTCGCCCATCTCCCAGAAGTTGTCCTTGTTGCCGAAGCGCAGGATTCGCTCTGAAGGAATAACCTTGAGCTTCACCCACGCGCGCTCGGCCTCGTCGTCATCCGTGTAGACAGTCGCCCACAGCCGTTCTTTGGGAATCTCCCAGACCTTCGTGATCAGCTCCCAATGGAACGCGATGGCTTCTTCCTTGTAGTAGTCGCCGAACGACCAATTCCCGAGCATCTCGAAAAACGTGTGGTGATAGCTGTCGCGGCCGACCGCTTCGAGATCATTATGCTTGCCCGAGATACGCAGGCACTTCTGGCAATCGGCGACACGACGTGTTGGCGGCGTGCGCACGCCGAGGAAATAATCCTTGAACGGCACCATCCCGGCATTGGTAAAAAGTAAGGTTGGGTCGCCCTTGGGAATCAACGAGGCGGACGGGACAATCTGGTGTCCACGTTCGCGGAAAAATTCGAGAAACGTTTTTCTGATCTCGTCGATGGTCCAGCGCATAGACGAACTATTTTAGCTCATGACGTGCGGGTTGCGCCATTTCGGAAAGGGCCGTAGGCCGACGTTGTGTCATTCTGAACGGAATCCGCCATTAGCGTAGTCGAAGACGAAGCGAGCGCATTAGTGGAGCGAAGCGGAACGAGCAGGCGAGTCTGCGAGCTGCGTTTACAATTACGAGTCTGCGAGGCGCGAGCTTTAAAGGTCCAAGAAGCCCGGACCCGGGATTCTTCCGGCTCACGCCTCACAATGACAGGACTTTCCACGCCGATTGCCCTTTTCGTGGTGCGCGCGCCATGAGCAATCAGCGAGCTACGCTATGCCGGAACGACTTTCACCTCGACCACGGTATTGGCGGTCGCGACCGCGACCGACCCATACAGCGGTCAATGATGCTTGTACGTCTCGACCATCTCGCGCGCTTGCGCCTCACTTACCCCGGCCATCACGAACTCCATTCGTGCGCTCTGAAACACGGCCGGCCCTTCGTGCGGCGCTTCAGTGTCGATCACACCATCCATCGTGACCTCGACCCGCGTGAGCGGCGCCTTGGAATGGCTTGCCAGCCGCTCCATCATGAGGGTCGCACAGCCTGTGATACCGGCGAGGAAAAGCTCGCCCGCACCTGGCGCATCACCGGGTCCGCCATGGGCGGCGCTGTCGTCGATCACGAGCTGATTATGACGCGCGTTCCAGATATGGCGGCCGGGAATTCCGGTGCTGACGGTTCTGACGCTGGGCTTGATATAGCGATCGGCCATAAAAACCTCCCGCAAACGGCGGTCGAGATACAAACATAATTATCGCTTGTGCCGGTCTGATTGCCACCGGCTCAATCCAACCCGGCATCAGGGCGTCGGGCTCATTTGGGGTGGATCAGTTCGGGCGCCTGATCCGGCGAGATCAAATGGCCCTCGGCGTCATAGGTTCCGCTGCGATTGACATAGCCAAAGAGATGTCCGGACGAATCGTAGATATTCTCCAGCTTCTGACTACCGGACCCGTATTGCTTAATCGTCTCGACCACATGTCCGTGGCTGTCATGAATCATCTTCGTCTGAATCTGTGGTTGCTTCATCTGACACAGCAGACCGACCGCAACGATCGCTATCAGCATCGACGTTCAATCCTCTATAGCGGCGCCGTCTCTAATTTACCGGCAGGAAGTCGCGGAGGTATTGATTGACCACGTTGGGCTGTTCCTGCTGCACCCAATGGCCCGAATCCGGCACGTATTTGATCTCGAACGGTCCGCTGAACAATCCCTCCATGCCGTAGGTCAGTTCCTTGCCCAATGCGACATCGCGCTCGCCCCAAATCAACAGCGTCGGCGCCGCTATCCGACGGCGCATCCAATGCTCGGCTGGCAGTCTGCCCATCAGATCGCGGCGGCGCAGCGCGCGGTAATAATTAAGCGCGGCGGTGGCCGAATATGGGCGCTCAAATGCTTGGCGAAAATGCGCCAGGTCCTCGTCACTGAAGGCCCGCTTGTTTGCCGCCGTCGAACGTATTCCGCGCGCCACCATGGCGGCGCCATTGGCGCGCAACATCGCGTCGGCGAGATACGGCACCTGAAAAAAGACGATATACCAACTACGCAACATCTGACGGGGATTGCTGCGCAGTTCAGAAAGGAAGCGCACCGGGTGCGGGCAGTTGAGCACACACAGCCGCTCGACCAGCTCCGGCCGCATCAGCGCCGTCGCCCACGCCACCATGCCACCCCAATCGTGGCCCAGGATCATCGCGCGCTCGCGCCCCAGCACGTGGACTAGACCGGCCACATCCTCGACCAGCTTTTCAACCGTGTAGTTGGCCACGCCTTTGGGCGCGTCGGTGCCACCGTAACCCCGCATGTCCGGCGCAACGCATTCGAAACTGCCGCATAGTGAGCGGATCTGATGCCGCCACGAGTACCAGCATTCGGGAAACCCGTGCAACATCACGATCAGCGGACCAGCGCCCGCGCGCGCCACCTGCATGTTGAGGCCGTTTGGCAGCCGCAGTCGTTCGAAACGCCATGGTTCCGCGGCCGTTTCCGAACCGTTACTCTGATTCGCCATCATGCCCTCCGCACTGGCGTACGAGGCGCACGGATTTGAGTTTTCATGCGCGGCGATACTCCTCTTTGATTGAATCGCATATCGGTTTAGAATTCGAACTCATATTGCCGAGCGCGATAGAGTGAAGCGGCCATGGAACACGCAACGCAGGAATTGTTGGTGCGTATCGGGCCGGGCACGGCGATGGGCAAGCTGATGCGCCGCTACTGGATTCCCGCAATGTTGTCGCGGGAATTGCCCTCGCCTGATTGTCCGCCCGTAAGAGTCAAGCTGATGGGCGAGCGGCTGGTCGCCTTTCGTGACAGCCGCGGCCGTGTCGGCTTGCTCGACGAATTCTGTGCCCATCGCGGCTCCTCGCTGTTCTTCGGCCGCAACGAACAATGCGGGCTGCGCTGCGCGTACCACGGCTGGAAATACGATATCGATGGCAATTGCGTTGACCTGCCGGGACAACCGTCCTATGCCGCAAAAATTCACCTGACCGCTTATCCTTGCATTGAACAAGGCTGCGTGGTCTGGACCTATATGGGAGCGCCAGAGGAAACGCCGCCACCACCGGCGCTGGAATGGTCGCTGCTACCGCCAGAGCAATGCTACGCGTCGCGCCGCCGGCAGGAGTGCAACTGGCTACAGGCGCTCGAAGGTGCAATCGATTCGAGCCACGTCTCGTTTCTGCACCGCGATGAAGTCGATGCCGACCCGATGCATGCCGAAGCCGGCGCCAATCGCTATCTCAAGGCCGATCCCAACCCGGTCTTCGAGGTCAAACCGTCGGCTGGCGGCCTAGTCATCATGGCGCGAAGGGTGGGCGATCCCGGCACTTTCTACTGGCGTATCACGCAATACGTGATGCCGTGGTATACGTTCATTCCACCCTTCGCGTACCATCCGCTCGGCGCACACGCCTTCGTGCCGATGGACGACGAGAATACCTGGACCTGGAATATCAACTACTACACCGACCGCCCGCTTGAAGCCGGGCAAATCGCGGCGATGCGTGACGGACGCGGCATCCACGGTGCCGTCGATCCTTTGACATTTCGCGCATGTGCCAATCGCGACAACGATTATTTGATTGACCGCGCCGCCCAGCAAAACGGCCGCAGTTTCAGCGGAGTGATCGGTTTCGCCGCACAGGACGTGGCACTGCAGGAAAGTATGGGGCCGATTCAGGACCGCAGCCGCGAACATCTGGTGCAAACCGACCGCGCGATCGTGATAACGCGGCGGCATCTGTCTGAGGCTGCAAGCGCTGCCCCTGACGTCGAACCGCCAGGTGTCAATCCCGCACACCAGCGCGTACGCGCGGGCGCCGTTCTTCTACCCTGTGACGTTGCCGTCCATGAATGGAGCCGCACGGCCCTAGTCGCGCTTCCCGGTCATCCGCTATACACGGTCTGAACCGTCCCGCCGTCCATGGCGAGTCGTGCTTTTCAGCCTGATAAACTGTCGTGCATGGCTGAAACCGATTTGCTGTTCGAATTGGCGCGTTTCGTCGAGCGCGTCGGCGCGGTCGCGCGCACCGGCCTCGCCTTCAAAGCGACGGGCTTCGATGCCGAACGTTATGAGGAATTGTTGCACGAAGCGGCAGATATCCGAGCGCACCTCGAAAACGCCGGCGCGGCCGCGGCGGATAATCTGAAAGCGCGATGGCGCGCGCAAGTCGTCAGCGGCTACGACGGCTATGTCACCGCGGCGGTGGGATGTGGCGCGATCGTGTTCAACCCCAATGATGAAATTCTGATGATCCAACGGCCCAATGGCCGCTGGTGGTATCCCACCGGCTTTTGCGATGTCGGCGTTTCTCCAGCGGAAAACGCGGCCAAGGAAGTGCGTGAAGAAACTGGCCTAATCGTCACGCCGGCGCGCCTGATGGCGATCACTGATAGTCTGAAGTTGGGCTCACCGGCGCGTCATATCTATTCAATTCTGTTTTATTGCCGTCTCGACGGCGGCGAATTCAAGCTCCACCCGCTGGAGGCGCTTCAAGCCGGCTTTTATCCGCTCGACCGCCTTCCCGAACCGCTGCATCTAAACACCCGCGCCTGGATTTCGATGGCGCGGGAGTTCCATTTCAATGGCCGGATTGAAGCTTATTTCGACCCGTTCTGACGGCAATCCTGAAAGATTCAAAAAGCGCTGGCACGCCGGGCGACGCGCGCGGCGAGTAAGAAGGTGAAAAGCGCGAAGACCACGGCCACACCAAACGACAAAGCGAATCCCGGTATATGACCCAGCGCGCCTGGCTGTCCCATATAGAGCGCTTGGCGCAGCGCCGACATCCCATAAGTCAGTGGATTTACACGCATCAGCCAACGCAGCGCAATCGGTGTTCCGCTCACCGGCCAGAACGCTCCCGATAGGAGCCAGATGGGGATCAGGATGAGGTTCATGATCGCATGAAAACCCTGCGTTGACTCGATCTTCCACGCGATCACCAGTCCGATACAGGTCAGGGAGAAGGCGATTATCGCCATCATCGCGGCCGACACGATAATCGCGCTCAAGCTCAGGCCAATTCCCGCAAACGGTGCCAGCACCAGGAAAATGCACGCGGGCACCCAGGCCAGCGTGGTACCACCGAGCGCCTGCCCCATCACAATTGTGGGGCGTGAAATCGGCGCCACCAAAACGCTCTGCAAAAAACCCTCGCGCCGGTCCTCAACCGTTGAGATGGTCGCGAAAATGGCCGTGAACAACAGCACCAGCACGATAAAGCCGGGATACAGA
>JBOHWM010000179.1:0-7168 GCA_050736555.1 Binataceae bacterium (SeqCode) | reverse complement strand
ACATGGTTGAAGGTGCAATGCTTGCGGGCTGGGCCTTCGCCGCGGCTGGGGACCGCGGCGGCGACAAATTCGCGGATAGCGTCGCGCCCGATCAGCTTGCCGAGCGGCCCGGCTTCGAACTGCGCATCTTCAGTGAACAGCGCGGCAAATTTGTCGAATTCGCAATTATCGATATAGAAGCAATAGCGTGACATGAGATCGCGTATGGCTTCCTTTTCTTCGAGCACCGACGCCATCGGAGAAATCCTCCACCTGACTAAAGCGCTGGCGCGCCGGTCTGCGTGCGTGATCCAGCACCTGTGTGACTGCTGCGCCAGCGTAGCAAGCCGCGCCCACGGCCATCAAATAAAAAAAAGGGCCACTTGACTTTGAAAACCGAAGCCGGTTAGCAGTTCAATGGAAGCAAATCCGACAAGAGGGCGCGCGCGAACGGGTTCCGCAAACGCCGCGCGAGGAAGGTGCGTCAATGTCCGCCAATCATAAGACCGATCCGCAGGCTATTCGCGCGAGTCTCAAACATCCGGTGATCGACTCCGACGGCCACTGGATCGAATATTTTCCGGTTATCGTTGATTATATGAAGAAGGTGGGCGGCGCCAAAGCCGCTCATGGCTTGCTCTCGCGTGACGACGTGGTCGGCCGCATTCTGCTGATGACGCCCGAGCAGCGCGCGGAGCAACGGCGGGCGCAGGAGGCATGGTGGGCGCTGCCGACCAGGAACACGCGTGACCGCGCGACTTCGCTCGCGCCGCGCTTGCTGTATGAGCGAATGGAGGAGTTGGGGTTCGATTTCAGCGTACTTTACCCCACCTCCGGCTTGGGATTGGCCTTCATCAGGGATGATGAAGAGCGGCAAGCGACCTGCCGCGCTTTCAATATGTACATGGCCGATGCCTTCAAGGAGTTCTCGCGACGGATGACGCCGGCCGCCGTGATTCCCATGAACACGCCCGACGAGGCAATCGCGGAACTCGAATACGTAGTGCGTACCTTGGGACTCAAGGTGGTGGTGATGGGTAGCCTGGTGCGGCGTCCGATAAAATCCCTGGCGGAGGGCGATGCGCGCGCCCGCAGGGCGACCTGGTATGACACGCTCGGCCTCGACAGTGAGTACGATTACGACCCGGTGTGGAAGAAGTGCCTTGAACTGGGCGTCGCGCCGACCTTCCACAGTGGTTCACGCGGTTTCGGTTTGAGAATGTCGCCGTCGAACTTCACCTACAACCATATCGGCCATTTCGCGACCGCGGGTGAAGCGGTATGCAAGGCGATCTTTATGGGCGGAGTGACGCGGCGTTTCCCCACGCTCAAGTTCGCTTTTTTGGAGGGCGGTGTCGGTTGGGCCTGCCAGCTTTACGCGGATCTGATCGGCCATTGGAAGAAGCGCAATTACAAGGCGTTGGAGGATGTGAATCCTGCCAATTTAGACCGCAAACAACTCTCCGAGTTGCTCGCCAAGTATGCGGGTGCGGAGGCGGCAGCGCGTGTCAATGAATATCGTATTGTGCCGGAAGGTGAGGAGGCTTCGGCGCGCTGGGCGCGCAATCCTCCCGCCGTACTCGACGATTATGCGGCGTGCGGGATTGAGAAGGGTAGCGATTTCCGTGATTTGTTCGCGCGCAATTTCTATTTCGGTTGTGAAGCCGATGATCCGATGAATGCCTGGGGTTTCAACACCAAAGTGAATCCCTACGGCGCTCGCATCAAGACGCTGTTTGGCTCGGATATCGGACATTTTGACGTACCCGATATGCGGGAAGTGTTATGCGAAGCCTACGAACTGGTGGACGATGGAATCATCAGCGAAGCGGATTTCCGCGATTTCGTGTTCACCTACCCGGTTGAATTCTGGACTTCGGGTAATCCGCAATTCTTCAAAGGCACGGCGGTTGAAAGCGAGACCGGGCGCTTGATTGACGCAAACGAACAGGCGCGAATGGAGTCTCGGAACTGACTCGGCGCTCCCGCTCTGAGCAGTTCACGAAAGAAGCGGTGGACGACAGCTTTGACGTCGCCCACCGCTTCATTTTGAAGCCTGACTGGCATTACAGTCTGATTATTAATCCGGTGCTGACGACGATCCGCTTTGGGCGGTGGCGGGATGAGCCAGCGGCACCATCTGCGCTATTTGGCATTGGACCAGTGCGCGCAACTTGTTGTCTATCTGGAAAAACCGCGTCACCGCGACGCTGGGCAGTACCACTCGGAACTTCGGGATAAACGCCTTCTGGGTCTCCAAGCTGCGTTGCCGGATCTCCACCACCTGGTTGAGTTTTTTGGTGGCGGCTCTGTCCGTCAGATGATCGTAGTTGACGGCGTATTCCTTGATTTCCTTGGCATGCGCATCCTCGATCTTGTCCATGCGGGCCTCGTACTTGTCGTACAACGGCCAGAACGCCTTGGCTTGCTTTGCGGTCAGATGCATATTGCTGCCGACGATGGCCTTGCGCTCGGCGCGGGCGGCCTGAAGATCAAGTTGATGCTGGTTGTTGGTGTTCGCGGTCGGACTGGGGCTGGCGGCGTTTTGTGCGGCGGCCGGTAATGATGGGGCGAGCATGCCGCAAATTGCAAGGATCGCCGCTATGAAGCTTACGTGTCGTAGATATTTCATCCGAGACCTTTCCTCCCCACGTGAAAGCGCTAGTCGCGGCGATGCTCACTCATTGGCAAACTAGAGTCAAGTGAGAATCCGTAGGCTGAAAATCACTGGCGAAGCGCATCCGCGCGCGCGGAGCGAATAGGCTAGTCCGCGAGATGCGTTAAAATCTCTGGAAATGCGTGGGCCGGACAATGTGCCTTCGGAGCCTAGAGACGCGATGGCGTGGCGGATTTGACGCCGATGCCGCATGCGGCCTAGTTTTCAGGTCCAGGTGTAAAACGAATAGCGGCGGCTTTTGGAGATTTCAGATGAGAGCGGTCTCACATATTGCGATCGGCGTGCGCGACATGGATAAGTCGCTCCGTTTTTACCGTGACTTGCTGGGGCTCGAGGTCACGCTCGATACCATGGAGAACATTGGCGGCATGAAGGCGCTGTTTGCCGAGCCGAAACGGGGCCAGCGGCGCGCGGTTTATCTTCGCTACGAGCATGGCCCGCACACCAGCTTCATCGTGTTATCACAGTCGCCAGGCGCGTCGTCAGGTGAAGCTATCAGACTTGACCAGGTCGGCATCCACCACTTTGCATTCTGGGTGGACGACTTGCGTGCGCGCATTGAACGTCTCAAGGAGGCTGGTGTGCCGATCCTGGCCGGGCCAATCGAAGCCGCCACGGCGGCTTATGGAGAGCCCCCCGGGGGCAAAGTTTTGACGGCGCTGTTTCAGGATCCTGACGGCATCATAGTTCAATTCGATCAGCGCCTTTGAGAGTCCGGCACAGCGGAACCAATAGTGAGGGCTTTTATGATGAACGGAGTATCACACGTCGCGATCGGTGTGCGCGACATGGAAAGGTCGCTGCATTTTTATCGCGACCTGTTGGGATTAGAGGTGAAATACGATCAGGTTCAACCGATCGGAGACACCACCAGCGGGCTGTACGCCAATCCTGAAAAGGGGCGGCGCCGAGCCGCACATCTGCATTATGGCCAAGGTCCGGGGGCGGGGTTTCTGGTGCTCACGGAAATGCCCGGCGGCATGAGCGGAGAGGCAATCAAACTCGACCAGGTCGGTATTTCGCATTTCTCATGGTGGGTTGACGATCTGCGCGCGATTTGCGAGCGACTCAAGCAGGCCGGCGTAAAGATGCTCGTGCCGCCCTATGAAACCGAGTCGTCCGGATACGGCGAAAGCTCCGGCCAGAAATACCTGACGTGCCTTTTCGAGGATCCTGACGGCATCATTGTGCAGCTTGATCAACGCTCATGAGCGTGGGCCGGACATACGCGCCTGCGTCTTCGAAGCGCGCGAACTCCTCTAATCGCGGACGAAACTGACCCGGCCTGATACGCCGGCGACGGAGGAACGGTAACTTGGCATCAATTGAATTTGGCGTGGCCGTGCCCGCGGCCAAGGGGATTCCACAATTTGCCCGGCGGGCCGAACAACTCGGCTTCGATTATCTGTGCTCGGGCGAACACATGATGTTTCATGGGCCGGTCACCAATACGCTCATCGTGCTTTCGATGGCGGCTGGTGCGACCGAAAAAATCAAGCTGATGAGTTCGGTGGTGTTGCTACCACTCTACCGTCCGATGGTTATTGCGAAATTGACCTCGGTGCTGGATGTCGCCTCCAACGGGCGCTATCACATGGGAGTTGGAATCGGCGGAGAATTCCCCAAGGAATTTGAGGCATGTGGCGTGCCGGTCAAGCAGCGGGGCTCACGCACCAATGAGGCGCTGGAAATAATCAAGAAGCTGTGGACCGAAAAGAACGTCAGCTTCGATGGCAAATACGACAAATTCAGCGGCGTGACGATGGAACCGGCGCCTATCCAAAAGCCGCATCCACCGATTTGGGTAGCGGGGCGCAAAGAACCCGCGATGAAGCGCGCGGCAACTTACGCTGACGGCTGGATCCCGTACATGTACACGCCAGAAATGCTGCATGAGAGCCTGGAAAAGATTCATCAGTTTGGTAAAGCGGCGGGGCGCGACATGAGTAACTTCCGTCCCGGCCTTTTCATCTTCGCTTCGGTCTATCCAGACCGTGACGAAGCGCGCGAGGTCGCGGCTAAGGCCTTGGGGCGGAACTACGCGCAGGATTTCAGCAAAATTGCGGGCCGCTATGTGCTATACGGCAATCCCGAGGACTGCCGCAAACGGCTCAAGGAATACGTCGACGCTGGCGCTCGCACCGTGCTGATCAGTTGGGCGTGCCGCCATGACGATATCGAGCGCAATATGAAAATTGTTGCCGAGGAGGTTGCTCCGGCGTTCCGGTAGCAGGACCTATTTGGGCCTGGCCTCTCACTCTCGAGCGCGCGTTTTTTGAATTCGCGATAGTGCTCGCGTTGGTGTTGTTCGCAATGCCGCGGCTGACGGGTCGGTCCGATCGATGGCGACGGCGCGGTAATCAAAAATGACCTGACATTGTCGCTGGGTAATTTCAGCGGGGTCAGCCTATTCCGTGCATATCGGCGGTGACTTGGATGGCGACGCAGGCGTGTTTAACGGCGATACACCGCTCTCAGCGGTAGAAGTGACGGTTGCCGGCGACGCCTATTTCCATCGCGGATTTGAGACCGACGGGTTGATCGATTTCTGGCTGGCCCATCTGGATTCGCTCAGCTTCAACGACGCCCATTTTGTCGGTAAGGCGGATAATGGCCTGGATGTCGAACGTGCGCACATCGCGGGATGGGTTTGCCGATCGGCGCGTGAGCGGGTATGGAGAAGCATCGACGATCACAGGAGGAACCAAGCGATGGCGAGTGAAGGGCTCAAGGTTGCCATTGATACTTATCGCAAGTTTGCCGAATCCGGCGCGACCAACCCGGTCGAGATGCGTGCGGCGATGGAACGCACCATGGCGCTGCCAGCGGAACAGGACATCAGGAGTGAGGCGGTCAACGCCGGCGGAGTGCCGGCCGAATGGATTTCCGCGCCAAACGCGGCCAGCGACCGTGTGATCGTGTATGTACATGGCGGCGGCTACGTGATGGGCTCCGTCAATACGCATCGCGACCTGATGGGGCGCCTGTCACGCGCCGCGCAGGCACGCGTGCTCGGCCTCAATTACCGTCTCGCTCCGGAGCATCCATGCCCGGCGCCTGTGGAAGACACCAAGGCCGCGTACCGATGGTTGCTGGGGCAGGGCATCAAGCCCTCGCGAATGGCGATCGCGGGCGATTCCGCGGGCGGCGGATTGGTCGTCGCGGCACTGGTCGCATTGCGCGATGCGGGGCAGCCGCTGCCGGCCGCGGGCGTATGTCTGTCGCCCTGGACTGACATGGAGAATACGGGAGCCTCGATGACGACGCGGGCGAAAGCCGATCCGATCGTGCAGAAGGAAATGGTCGGGGCGATTGCGCAAATGTATCTCGGCGGGCAGCCTCCGCGCACGCCGCTGGCCTCGCCACTCTATGCTGACCTGAAGGGTTTACCGCCTCTGCTGATCCAAGTCGGTGATTGCGAGACCTTGCTTGACGACTCAACGCGGTTGACGGACAGGGCGAAAGCTGCCGGCGTGGAGGTCAAACTTGAGGTCTGGCCCGAGATGATCCACGTATGGCAACTATTCGGCTCGATCATGCCGGAAGCGCGCGAAGCCATTGCTGGAATCGGCAATTTTGTGCGCGAGCGAACCGCCTAGCTCGTTATCAGCGCGGCGAGGGTTTTCCCGCTCGTCGGAAGCTCTCGCCGTGCTTCCGAGTTTGTTATAGCTAAATCCGCATGCGCAGTGAGTCCACCAGGTTGTGGATATAGCCGCCGCGCTGGACCGCTTGTTGAGTCACGATCGGAATTGATGATTGCGGTTTGCCGCCGATTAGTACGGTGATCTCGCCCACGCGCGAGCCTTTGGCGAGCGGCGCCACCAATGGCGTCGAAGACAGATTGGCGATCAGCTTTAATCTGCCCTGCTGGCCCTGGTCAACGGTGAAATAGGAGCTGCCGCCCTGTGGCGCAACCGCTACCTCCTCCAAGTCGCCTTGATAGATGCGAACGGTCGCAGGCACCACTTTGCGCCAGTCGGGACTCACAGTAACGAAGGTCCTGAAGGCCCAATCGATCAATTTCTCGGTCTCGGTACGCCGCTTTTCGGAGCTGGGTGTGCCAAGCACGGCGGAAATCAAAGTAAGGTCATCGGAATGTGACGATGCCACCAAATGATAGCCCGCGGCCTGGACGTGCCCGGTTTTGAGCCCATTCACGCGGGAATCGTAAAAGAGCAGCGTGTTGAAATTGCGCTGCGAAATTTTATCGAAGGTGAATTCCTTGGTGCCGGTGTATTTGGTGGCGTCAGGAAACGCCTTGAGCACGGCGCGGCCTAGCTTGACCATGTCCGCCGCAGTGGTGTACTCGCCCGGTGTCGGCAGTCCGTCGGGGTTGACGAAATGAGTCTCGGTCAGGCCTAGCTTCGTGGCCTCCTGGTTCATTTGCTGAGCGAACGCGTCGGTACTTCCCGCCAGATACTCCGACAATGCCACCGCCGCATCGTTGCCCGAGGACACCATCAAACCATAGAGCAGATCGTTAACCGGGACTTTCTGCCCGACCTGCAGAAA
>JBOHWM010000178.1:0-9669 GCA_050736555.1 Binataceae bacterium (SeqCode) | reverse complement strand
GTTCACAAGCGGGATCCGACAGGATCGGATGCGTCGCACAGGCCGACACTTCGCTCGCCCCGGCGGCTAAAATCACCTTGGCCGCCTCGGTGATCGTTCCGGCCGTGTCGATCATGTCGTCCACCAGCAGCGCCACCGAGTCGCGCACGTCGCCCACAAGATGCATCTCGCCGACTTCACTGGCGCGCGGGCGCCGTTTGTCGATGATCGCCAGATTGGCGTTAAGCCGCCGTGCAAAGGCGCGCGCGCGTTCGACCCCGCCAGCGTCGGGCGATACTACCGTCAACGGCTGATCGTCCAGACGCCGTTTAAGATAGGGCACCAGCACCGGCATCGCGTAAAGATTATCGACTGGGATATTGAAGAATCCCTGGATCTGACCTGCGTGCAAGTCCACCGTTAGCACGCGCGAAGCGCCCGACGTGGTAATCAGATCGGCGACCAGCTTGGCGCTGATTGGCACGCGCGGAGCAACCTTACGATCCTGGCGCGCATAGCCGAAATAGGGCATCACCGCGGTGATACGCTTGGCGGAAGCGCGCCTCAGCGCATCTATCACCAACAACAGCTCCATTAGATTTTCATTGGGTGGTGTGCAGGTGGACTGAATCACGAAACAGTCGCCGCCGCGTACGTTTTCGCGCACCTCGACCATTACCTCGCCGTCGGGGAAACGTCCGACCTCGACCTGGCCGAGCTTGACGTTGAGGAACTCGCATACTTCCCGAGCCAAAGCGGGATTCGAATTGCCGGTGAAGACTTCCAGCTCGTCCTTGGCTCGTTCAGGCATGTCGTCGTCCTTTGCGTGATAGCGTTCCCATCCGAGCTCCATTGTCATTGCGGCTGCGGGATTTCCGCAAATAAACCGGTTGTGCCACGCTCGTCTTCTGATGGCTGGGCGGGAAGGACTCGAACCTTCGAATGCCAGGTCCAAAGCCTGGTGCCTTACCAGCTTGGCGACCGCCCAGCACAAGACATCCGACCAAGCTCACTCTCACCCCGTAATGCGGAAGTACCGCCGGGAGTGCAACCGCGCCGACCTCGTCTTCATCCCGGCCGACGCGAAAATCACGGCATTTTGGTACAAGTCGACCGCTCTCGTGCCTGGCTTGTCTATGCACCTACGTTCTACGCGATTGGAGACTCGTTAACTCGCTTCACCGGCGATCGTGCCAACCGATGTTCTACCGTGAATCCCTTAATATGCGCCTCGCACAGCCTGAAATCCATCATGCCGAGCTTACGGTTTGGATGTTATTGACCAGCTATTTGAGTGTCAATCTTGCCTGCTCGTGGCAATTAACAGCGCTCTTGGTTGAGATGCCGTAACTTTATGGCTGGTAGATGGTGACCGCGTGGAACTTCACTTCGCGGAACGAGTCGCTCATAAGCTCGACGACCTTGACCGCCTCATCGTAGGTACGAAAGACGCCGAAAACCGCGCTACCACTGCCACTCATTGCGGCACCCAAGGCGCCGGTGTTTTCCAAAGCCGACCGGAGTTCAGTGATTTGTGGAAATCGCGCCGCAGTCACTTTGGCAAGATCATTCACGAGTAACGCCGAGTGTGCGCGTCCGCTGATAATTTGTTCCACGTCGCGGTCGGCGGCCTTGCCACTCCAATCTTCTGAGCGCAGGGAGTGAAATACCAATGCGGTCGAGGCCTCGAAGGGCGGCAGCGCGATCACGAAGGCAAGCCGGGCAAAATTTGGCAGAGACGTGATTTGCTCGCCGATTCCACACACGCGCGCAGGCTTCGGATCCAGGAAAAACGGTACATCGGCGCCGAGTTTTAGAGCGATTTCAGCTAGCACTTCCGTCGCGTCGATCCTAAGAAGATACGCCAGCACCCGCAGTACCGTGCCGGCGTCGCTCGAACCGCCGCCCAATCCCGCTCCCACCGGCACCCGCTTGATCAATTCAAGTCTCACCGCGGCCTTGATCGCGAAGCGTTCTAGAAACGCCTGGGCCGCTCGCATGGCAAGATTGCGTCCGTCGCTCGGGAGTGTTGGATCGTCGCATTCCAGGAGTACGTCCGAGGGGCCTTGGGCATCGCGCACTTCAATCTGGACAACGTCGCCCAACGAAATCGGCACGAAAATCGAATCGAGCTCGTGATAGCCGTCGTTGCGGCGTCCCGTCACGCGCAAGAACAAGTTGAGCTTGGCGGGTGCGAACGCGCTGATAAGTTTTACCATCTTCGGGCAATTACGGAGGGCGCGGGTTCAGGCCGGCGGTGGCGAATGTATTCGCCCGGCGCTGATTCGATGGCGCGTACGCCGCGCGTCACTTTGGATAATCGCGATAAAGCCGGCCATGGTGAGCAGCACGCCGACTATTACGAGGATGCGGCCGGTCAAATAAGTGGCATGATAGAAATCCATCCGCGCGGTCGCGTAAGACACCTGCCGTTGTTCGAGGGTGAATGGCCGCAACACGGCACCCGCGCTGGAATTTAGCTCGTCAAAACTGCGATAGGCCTGGTCGGCGCCACTGATATCGTCATGGGCGACAATCGCGCTATATTCCTGAGTCCTGACCTGGCCAATAATCCAATTGCCGGCTCCCAGTAGCACCAATGCGAAACCGGCCAGAATTCGCCAGTCGCGATAGACGTCAGGTAGCTTCATGCGTATCGGTCGAGCATAGGACGCGTCACGGTACAACTCAACTCACAACGAGTTTGTTGATGGCGCTCGCCGATAACAAATGTTGACCAGATGCCTGGATTTCGATTGGCAGGGCGGTCTTTTGCGACTGCGTCATTACGAATACGATAACTACATGTGGAGAAAGTGGCGCGATATCCTGGTGATCGATGGCTGACGATAAACTGACTTCCCTGCTGGAACGCTTCGCGCGGCGCGACGTGCGTGCCTTGGCGCGCCTTATCACGGTGGTTGAGAATCGCGCCGCCGAAGTTAGCGTGGTCATGGAACGCATCTATGCGCAAACCGGCCACGCCTACATTATCGGAGTCACCGGCGCGCCTGGCGCTGGCAAGTCCACGTTGGTCAATTGTCTCATCGCGAAATATCGCAGCCAGGACAAGCTTGTCGCGGTGCTCGCAGTCGACCCTTCGAGTCCGTTTTCGGGCGGGGCCGTGCTTGGCGACCGCGTGCGTATGACGGATCATTACCGTGATCAAGGCGTGTATATCCGCAGCCTTTCGACCCGCGGCTATCATGGCGGGCTCAGCCGTGCCGCGCGCGAGATCGTCAAGCTGCTCGACGCCTTTGGACATGACATCATCATCATTGAAACAGTTGGCGTGGGTCAGACAGAATTGCGCGTGATGGACTTGGCGGACAGCACGGTGGTAGTGACCGTACCCGAGGGCGGCGACGGTGTGCAGGTGATGAAGGCGGGCCTCAACGAAATCGCCGACCTGTTCGTGGTCAACAAGGCTGATCGCGACGGTGCCGATCGGATCAAAGCTGAGCTTGAGTTGAGCGTCCATTTGCGTGCGACCACCGAAGGCTGGCGTCCGCCGGTGCTGCTGACGCAAGCCGCCAATGACATTGGTATTGATGCGCTGGTCGCAGCTATCGGACGTCATCGCGATTATCAACGGGCTCATCGCGACGCGGCGGTCGAAAGCGATCGGCGCGCGCGCGAATTTGTCGAAGTGCTGACCAGTCAGCTGGAAGAACGCGCCGCACGCGGGGTGCGTAACGGCACTGCCAACGGATTATTGATGCAAGTGCGCGAAGGCAGCCTTAATCCTTACAGCGCGGCGCGTAAAATTATTGAAGACCGTGCCCGTCTAAATCAGTTGATCACGGAGGGCGGGGTTACGCCGGCACAGGAGTAGATTCGATGGCAAAGCGCGGGAAGAGCAACGGCCGCCTTTTCGCTATCGGCGATATCCACGGCTGTGCCGATGAGCTGGCGGTGATAATCAAGGCGTTGGCGCCGCACCACGGCGACACCGTAGTTTTCGTCGGGGACTACGTTGATCGCGGTCCCTCAGCCCACGACGTCATCACACAGCTAATAGAGCTTGCGGCGGGGGCGGCGGAGACGGTCTTTCTTAAGGGTAACCACGAAGACATGATGCTTGCGTTCCTCGGTCTGCCCGGCCATTACGGGGACTCGTTTCTTTTCAATGGCGGTGAGCAGACCCTGGACAGCTATGGGGTGTCCGAGGCCAAACTCGAGCGCGCGCTGGAGCGGATTCCGCATCGCCACCTGGATTTTATCAAAGCGCTCGGCACCAGTTATTTTCACCCGCCGTACCTGTTCGTCCACGCCGGCATTCTTCCTACCAGGCAGTTGGAGGAGCAGAACGTCGAGGATATGTTGTGGATTCGTCAGGAGTTCATCTTCCATCCGCATCAGCTCGACGCGACGGTGGTGTTTGGACATACGCCAATGCGCGCGGTGATGATCGATATGCCTTTCAAGTTGGGCATCGACACCGGCTTGGTCTACGGCGGTAAGTTAACCTGCGCGGAATTCAACGAGGGCGTGCTCTATCAGGTGGCTCGCGGCAGCCGCCAAGTCCGCACTCAGGCGCTCGACTTGGATTGATCCGCAAATCCGCTGAGGGTCTTTCGTCGGTTTAATTGCGCGGCTATTCTGATGCGTTCAGTGGCGGCGTAGCTCAGTTGGTCAGAGCATGCGGCTCATATCCGCAGAGTCATAGGTTCGAGTCCTATCGCCGCCACCATCAATGCTTTATTGGGTTGCATGAAGTGCCAGAAATGCAAAGGAGGGTGCGATGAAAAATTCCAAACTCTGGATTCCTGTGATTGTGCCGGCATTGCTCCTCATGGTTGCGGCATTTGGCCTCGCTCAACCAGCAGGGGAGTCCATGCGCGAAGCTGGCGGTTCAGCCAAGCAGGCTGGTGCCAGCGCCGGCCACGCCGTTGAGCACGCATATCATGGAACGGCGACCGCGCTTAGTGACACCGCGATAACCGCCAAGGTAAAGACCGCGCTGCACGACGCCAAACTGACCAAAAATGCTGATATCCATGTGACGACGGTCAACGGCGTGGTAACTTTACGCGGCCATGTACCGTCGAGCGAAGTCTTCGCTCGCGCGCGGAAAGTCGCCGAACGGACCAGTGGTGTGAAAAGCGTGGACAACGATTTGCACGTCGGCAGCGGCAGTTGAGGTTGGGAAGCGATTTCCTAGTCGCGAAACGCACCAACGGAGCCGAAGGCGAAGCGGGCAGGCGAGTTCGCGAGCTGCGTCTTAATAAGTGAAGAACCCCGGGAAACCCCTTTGGAAAACGAATAGAATCCGGGATTCTTTTCCGGTGCTCAGAATGACAGAACCACACTTCCGCAAAGGTTCCCGACGCTCCGAGTCGCTGTGGGCGGCTGAACGCAGCTTAGTCTGGTGTTTGCGGGGCTCCGACTCGCTGTGGTGACAGCGCGGGGCGTGGATCGCTCCGTTCGAGCCAGGTTACCGCGCAAAACGCGCCGAGCCATGACCCGCCCGCCGCAAAGACCGTGTACATCGGATTTTTGGTGTAGCTGATAACGGCGAAAGCGGACAGCAGATACCAGATGCTGCTCCAAGTCGCGGCGCGCACGCGGCGCCGCGAGGCGACCGCCCCATTGAACAACACATAGACCGCGTCGGTAAGGGCCGTTGAAGCCATTACGCCCGCGGCAATCCAGGGATTAAGTGCCCAAATCAATTTGCCCCCCTGCCATCTGAAGCGCGGATCTCCGCTCAAGGGTCGGCTTCTATTGCGAATAACGCCACCGTCATCGGCTAAAACATGAGCGGTAACCGCGGTGCCAAAGCGATGCTCCCGTGAATCCTCCCGATTTTCACTCCAGTATGTGTTCACGATACACGTCGACGCGGTGCTTGACCGCCACTTGAGCGGCGGCTTAGCCTTCACTGAGGTGTCTGCGAAGCGTGAAGCAAAGCCGGTTTCAAGGGAGGCTCGGGGTGAACGGCGTACATGATCTCGGCGGGATGCATGGCTTCGGAGCGATCACACGCGAGCGCGACGAACCCGTTTTCCACAGCGAATGGGAGCGCCGGATGTTCGGCCTGGCAGTGGCCCTGATGGGCGAACGTCATTTCAACGTTGACGAATTCCGCCGCGCGATCGAGCGGATGCCACCCGCATCGTATCTTGCGGCAAGTTACTATCAGCGCTGGCTTTATGCGCTCGAGCGGCTGCTGCTAGAAAAGGGTGCGCTGGCGAGCAATGAAATCGAAACGGAACTGACGCGTGCGGCGGCCAACGTGCCGGATCCCTCCGGCGCGGTGCTCGCCGCGATTGCCGAAGAGAGCGCCGCAAGTGCCGGCGCCGATGCTTCGCTATCGCCCGGTGAGATGGCTACCGGCGGTGCCGCGCGCAAGCCGGCGACTCCCATGCCACCGCGTGACAGTTCCGCCATTGAGCCACGTTTTAAGGTTGGCGATCGCGTAATCGCGCGCAATATCAATCCCGAAGGCCACACCCGGTTGCCACGTTATGCACGCGGCCATCGCGGCGTGGTGCGTCATGACTGGGGCGTCTTTACCTTCCCCGATACCCATGCGCATGGGCTCGGCGCGAATCCGCAACATTGTTATTGCGTATCATTTACGGCGCGCGAATTATGGGGCGATGAAAGCCCTTCCGACGAGGCCGTTCATATCGATCTTTGGGAGGATTATCTCGAACCTGGAGCGGCGGCGGTGATAAGTCAATCCGATGCGCACGGCGCTTCGATCCCCAGACGCGAGGTTAAGCGGACGCAGCGTCGTCCGCGAACGGCAACATCAACGAATCGGCCGCTGAAATCGAATAAAGGCAAGCCGCAACCCGCGGCCAAACCTACCAGTAAGCGCGCGACGAGTAACGCCGCGGCGAAGGGCAAAAACGCGACGAAGAAGAGCGGCAAGCAGGTGCGCAAGAGACCGAAAGTAGCGACAGTTTCGAGGAACAAACGATGAGCGTCAATGATCATTCGCGTCATGAGCATAATGCGCCCGACAGCGGGCTCGCCTTGCGTGTTAAGGCTTTGGAATCATTGCTGGTGGAAAAGGGATTGGTGGACAGCGCCGCGATCGACACGATTATCGATACGTACGAACATAAGATCGGACCGCGCAACGGTGCGCGCGTGGTGGCGCGCGCCTGGCTCGATCCCGCCTTCAAGCGCCGATTACTCGCCGACGGTGCGACTGCGATCATGGAATTAGGAATTGAGGCGGGCCCGCAAGGTGAAAACCTGATGGTGCTCGAAAATACCAGCCGCATTCATAACCTGGTCGTATGCACGCTGTGCTCGTGTTATCCATGGCCGGTGCTTGGACTGCCTCCGGTGTGGTACAAGAGCGCGGCGTATCGCGCGCGAGCGGTGAGTGATCCTCGTGGCGTGCTGCATGAATTCGGCCTGGAGCTTCCGCCTGGTACTGAAATCCGTGTATGGGACAGCAGCGCCGAGCTGCGCTACATGGTGCTGCCGCTGCGTCCGGCAAATACCGCGCATTTGAATGAACCGGAGCTTGCCGCGCTGGTCACCCGTGACGCGATGGTGGGAACGGCGATAGTCAAATACCCGGCTGAAGACCATTCCGCGTCTGCCGCCGACAAACAATCCTGAGGACTGGCCCCGATGGCAAAGCAACTTGGACAGGTGATCGCGAATCAACTCGATAGTGATGCCGGCTTTCATGAGCCGTGGGAGGCGCGCGTCTTCGCGCTGGTGCTTTCGATGGCCGGGGCGGAGCGTATTGAATGGGAGGAATTTCGCCGACACCTGATCGCTGAAATCGCACGGGATGAAGCGGCGCACGGTCACGCGCTGGAGCCGCGGGACGAGGCTTATTATCAGTGTTGGCTGCGCGCCTTCGAAGAATTGCTCGCGGCAAATCGCATCCTGGACAAGCGCGAAATTGAGCTACGCACCGGCGAAATCGCAGCCTCGCCCCCGGCGCCCAGTAAGCCCGCCTTTAATGGCTTCGTGAAGGTTTCCTGAACCGATCACGTCATGGGCCGGGTATTGATTGGCGCCGTCGCCGTCGCGATTATCGCGTGCATAATCGGTTACTTCGAGTACAATGACTATCAAGGCAAATTACATTCGCGCGACCAAGCCGTCGCCCAGCTAAAAGACGATGTCGCCAAGCTCCAGGATCAGAACGCTCAACTGAAAATTGAGCTCAACAAGGTTCAATCCGAGGAAAACAGCCTGGCGGCGCAAAACAATATGCTGATGAAGGAAATTCAGAGCGCGCAGGCCAGCGGCAAAGTACCCCGCCTGCGGTTGCCGTACCCGCCCAAGTAGTTGCGCCAGGTCGTTCTTATCGCGGCTGCCGCGGGGTCACGCCGGCTCCAGCATGTAACGCTGCCATTCAAGTAGGAAGCCCAGCGAATGCAGATTCGTCATGCGATCCAGGTAAACGGCACCCTTGAGATGGTCGGTCTCATGCTGGATGACGCGCGCGTGAAATTCCTCGGCGACGAATTCCTGAGCCTCACCGTCGCGGCCGAGTGCGCTGACTCGTAGTTGACGAGTGCGCGGCACCTTGCCGCGCAACTCCGGAATACTCAGACAGCCCTCCCAATCGTCAAGGCTGGTACCGTCCAGCACTGTAATGACCGGGTTGATCAGGTATGTGAGCGGTACTTTGGGCATTTCCGGATAGCGCGGATGGTTCTCCACTTCGAGCACCGCGACTCGCAATGACAAATGCACTTGTGGCGCGGCGAGCCCGACGCCGCTGTATTCATGCATCGTCTCGACCATGTCATCGAGCAGACGCTGAAATTCCGGCGTTGCGATGGCAGTGGGATCGACCGGGGCCGCTCGCTTGCGTAGGACCGGATGGCCGAGACGAGCAACTTTCAAGATCATGCGTGAGTCTCTCAGGGGAACTGCAACCGCGATGATTTTAGCCCGTCAGCCGCGGCAAAGACAGCATTGCCCAGTCACGAGCATTGCCTGGAATGGCGCGCAGGGAGGGGCATGAGCCCGGAGCGGTAAAACAGAAATTTCGGTTATCTCGCGCAGGCCACGGGAAATAATCTGCGAAGGCTGTGCCGTCTAATCGGCGTATTTTCTGAATGCGCGAGACTCAGCGCTAAACGCTGATCGCACAAACGTGTGGTCCGTTATCGCCAGTACCGCGCACGTACTTTTACCCCAAGGAAAAAGCCACGGCCAATAATTCAAGAGAAATCCCGCGAACCGTCGCGATTGAACGGTGATCCGCGGAATCGACGGTCAGATTTTACCGTCGGGGATATATTCGAGCTTGCCGCCGCCGCTCACGCGGCCTTGCTCGGCTTCCGCGCGCCAGCGGTCAATTGACTCCAGGTTAAAGCGCCAATCGCTTCCGACTTTGAAGGCTGGCAGTTGCTTCTTCTTCAGCAGGCGATAAATGGTCGAAGGGTGGACCCGCAAGTAGCTGGCAACTTCCTCCAACGTTAATACTCTGGCCATCGCGCCCCCCTTTAAGGTGGCTAAGTTAAGATTAGGTCTTAAGTTAACAATTTGTGAGCGCTATGACAACTAGGCGTCAGCGAAGCGCAATCAACTTCATTGCGAGCCACCCCTGAATACTTGTAAAGCCGGCAGAGTGGCCGGCGCGTCGCATCCCCGAAAAAGATCCTAACTCTCCCTGATTGGCCGATCGATTCCTTACCTCGCGCGTAATCGATCTCGTCCTTCGCGGGCCTTATTGATCCAACATCAGAAAGCTCG
>JBOHWM010000177.1:0-5348 GCA_050736555.1 Binataceae bacterium (SeqCode) | reverse complement strand
GTCCTGGATGAGGCGGCCGCAAGATGGGCGCCCGAACAAGCCAAGGCGCGTGCGTTTCGGCGCAGCCCGTCGTGGGAGAAAAACGAGACCGTGTTGAAACGTTCGTCCTTTAACCGAGTCGAGCGTCTGAGCGTCGCTTATATCCGGAAAACTCCGCTCGATGATCTGATCGGCCGCGCCTATTCGATGTCGGTCACGTCACCTGCCGTATTGGGCGAACATCGCGCGGCTTTTGAGCACGACCTGCGCGTGGGATTGCTGCGCTTGCAACCGTCAGGGCGGTTTGAGGAAGCGGTCAAGGCCGAAGCGCTGTTGGCGTGGCGCCCACGCGAGACTTGACTCTCATCCGTGATCTGTCATGACGATTAGATCCGCTTTGCGGAAATGACCGCGCCCGGCAGCCAACAAGTGACCGTAGTGCCTTTTTGAGCTCTGGTTAATTAGACGACCGCGCGATGCTCCATTAGAATCGGATGAGAGGTTAAACAGGTGGCCAGTTCAGGCAGTACCACGATCACGGATTTCGAACGGGCGTTCGATGATTTGTTCGAAGAACTTCTGATTTCCCGCTGGGAGTGCGGCCGGGACATTTCTCAATATCGCCAAGCACTGGTGCTCGATCTCGGCGTGCGCTACGAGATTCGAATCGCGTTCACTGTCGTAAGACCCCATGAGGTTGAGGTCGAGGCCACCGATAGACGCTTGACCGTGCGAATCAGGCCGGGGGGCGCGCGCGTCTTCACACGCACTTTCGAGTTCGCGGCGGCGATCGATGGCGATGCCGTCAGTGCTCATTGGGCCGACGGTGTGTTGCGCGTGAGTTTACCCAAACGCAAGCCGGCGCGGATCGAGATTCGAAAACCGGCCGCGACGACATAATCCCACTTCCTTTTTCATAGGTTTCCCTCATGGCTGAACAGACTGCCTCCGATCACTCCAAGCAAGATGCCAGGCCTGACGCCGAACTGCGGAGCGCGTCACAACCTAGCGAACTCGAATCCGGTCAATTACGCGGCAAATCGCCGCTGGCGCCCGACGAACTTGCGCGGATAGCCGAGGCCGGCGACGGCGATGAGGTTATCGGCCAACAGCGCGCGCTTGACGCGATCCGGCTTGCACTCAATATCGACGCACCTGGCTACAACGTTTTTGTGAGCGGGCTGCGCACGCGCGAAGGACGACACTCGGTCCGGCGAATCCTCGAAGAAAAGGCCGCGGCGATGGAGACCCCGGGTGATTGGGTCTACGTCAATAACTTTCGCTTTCCGGAAGCGCCGATTGCAATCTACCTAAAGCCGGGGCAGGGCATCGAATTGCACCGGCGGATGCTGGAGTTGGTGAATTTCGTCATCGATCAATTGCCCAAGGCTTTCCGGCGCGAGGATTTCGATCACGAGCGCACTGCGTTGCGCGACAAATACAACAAACGCGCGCAGGAGCTGCTCGGTCCTTTCGAGGCGCGCGCCCGCGAACGTGGCTTCGGCCTTCAGACCGCACCCAACGGCCAGGTCATCTTCATTCCGTTGGTCCATGGCAAGGTTCCCGAATCACCCGAGGAATTGTCGCGCGAGATGCAGGCGATGCCTGAAGCCGAACGCGATCGGCTTGCCAAGGCGCAGGCTGAGTTGCAGGGCGAATTGGGCAATCTGCTGATGCGTCAGCAGGAGTTGATGCGCGAGCTGATTGGCGACATCCGCACCATCGAGCGCGATTTTGCCTCCCGCCTGGTCGCACCCGCCATCCAGACGCTCAAGCAGTATTTTGACAATCCCGCGGTCGCAAACTATCTCGAGCAGGTACGCGACCACATGCTGGCGCACCTCGAACGGTTCCACGAGACGGGGGAGCCGCGTCCTGAGGGCACACCGGCCGCCGCGATGCAGGCGCGGCCGTTCGCGAGTGCGGATGAGGACGGCCGCTTCGCCGACTACAGCGTCAACGTGTTGGTCGATAATGCCAATCATAAAGGTGCGCCGGTGGTGTCCGAGGACGCTCCTAACTATCGTAATTTGTTCGGCACCATCGAGCGTTGGGTTGATCCGATAGGACGCGCGGCGACCAACTTCACGCGCATCATTTCGGGCTCATTTCTTAAAGCGCACGGCGGTTTTCTGCTGTTCGACCTGGAGGACGCGGTGGTCGAGCCTGGCGTCTGGAAGACGCTCAAGCGCAGTCTCAAGACCGGCCGGATGACGCTTGAGACTTTCGAACCATTTCCGTTTTTCGTAAGCGGACTCAAGCCCGGAGCGATCGACGTGCACAATAAAGTGGTCGTGTTGGGCAGTCCCTATCTCTTCAATCTGCTCTATTTTTATGACCCCGAATTCGCGGACCTGTTCAAGGTGAAAGCCGAGATGCGGCCTGTGATCGACGCCGATGCCACCACCGCCGCGCATTACGCCGGCCGCATTGGCACGTTGGCACGCCGCGAAAAACTGCCACCGTTCGACGGTGCCGCGTTGGCCCACCTGGTCGAGTTCGGGATGCGCCTGAGCGGTGATCGCGAGCGGCTTGTCAGCCGGCTGGCGCCGATCGACGACCTCGCGCGCGAAGCCGCTTATTTCGCACGCGCCGAGTCCGCTCAAGGGGTGACGTCCGCACACGTCGAGCGAGCGCTGCAAGAGCGCGCGCTGCGGCTTAACTTCATCGAGGAAGAGGTGCGCCGGTTAATTGCCGACGGCACTCTTATCGTTCACCTCGAAGGGAAGAATGTTGGACAGATCAACGGACTGGCGGTGCTCGACGTCGGTGGTTATGCTTTCGGCCGGCCCTCGCGCGTTACCGCCGCCGTTTCGCTCGGCCAGTCCGGCGTGATCAATATCGAGCGCGAGGCGCGCCTGTCCGGCTCAACCCACGACAAGGGCGTCATGATACTGGGGGGTTTTCTGCGCGCGCGCTTTGGCCAGCAGCATCCGCTCGCGATGACCGCGAGCATTTGTTTCGAGCAGTCCTATTCCGGTATCGATGGCGACAGTGCCAGCTCGACCGAACTCTACGCGTTGCTTTCGGCCCTGAGCGGCGTCCCTCTGCGCCAGGAACTCGCGGTCACGGGCTCGGTTGACCAATACGGGACGGTGCAGGCGATTGGCGGCGTCAACGACAAGATTCAGGGCTTTTACCGCGTATGCAAGGCGGTGGGATTAAGCGGTCGGCAGGGCGTGTTGATTCCGCGTACCAACCTGCGCAACCTGATGCTCGATTTCGAGGTCATCGAGGCGGTCACGCGGGGGGTGTTTCACATCTATCCGGTGGATACCATTGACCAGGGCATCGAAATTCTGACCGGCGTGCGCGCGGGCGCGGTGGACGAACCCGGTACGATCAATTACCTGGTGGACCAGCGGCTCGCGCAAATGGCGATCAAACTGCGAGAAAGCGCTCGCAGTGAGACGCGCGTTATTCAGGAGCCGGCGCCGATTGCGCAACCACCGCAACCTCCCGCTCCACCCGAACCTCAACGCTAACGACTCCCAGGCGAAACTCGCGAATCGGAATGGAAGGATCCGTGGCGAGTTGACCTACTGGTGCAGCGTCAGAAACGGCCGTCGCGGCGCGCCCAAACCCACTCGCGCTCGGTGAACGCGACCATGTGCAAATCGTGGAGATCATCGCGTCGAGCTTGCGCGCGCAAGCGGTTGTATCATTTACTCGTGCGACTGTGGTTAGTCAGCGCGGGGCTCATGACAAGCTCGCGCGCACGGAGCCCTGGGGATAAGCCCTATGCCAATTGACTTGCGCCTCGACGTGGACGAAGTGCCGCTGTTGACCGATCTTTACGAATTGACGATGGCCGCGAGCTATTTCGCGATCGGCTATAACGATAGCGCGTGCTTCAACCTGAGCGTGCGGAGGATGCCGCCGCGCCGCGGTTTTCTCGTTCTTGACGGGTTGGAGCGTTTGCTCGAAGCGGTAGAGCAGTTTCACTTTTCGACCGAAGCCCTGGCATATCTCGAGTCGCTCGCGCTTTTCAGTCCCGAGTTTCTCGCCTATCTGCGCGATTTGCGTTTTACCGGCGAAGTCTTCGCGATGGAGGAGGGAACGCTGTTTTTTGCCGAGGAACCGATACTCGAAGTGCGCGCACCGCTGATTGAGGCGCAACTGCTCGAAACTCTGGTTATCAATCAAGTTGGAATGGCGTCGCTGATCGCGACCAAGGCGGCGCGTTCGGTGCTCGCGGCGGGCGGACGGCGGTTGGTCGATTTCGGTTTGCGCCGCAGTCAGGGAGCGGATGCCGGTCTGATAGCGGCGCGTTCGAGCTTCCTGACTGGCTTTATCGGCTCCTCCAACGTACTAGCCGGCAAACGCTACGGTATCCCACTCTATGGCACGATGGCGCACAGCTACATCATGGCGCACGAGCGCGAACGCGACGCCTTCGAGCATTTCGTCCAATGTTTTCCTGGGCACAGCACGCTGTTGGTTGACACCTATGACAGCGTGCGCGGGGTTGAAAACGCCGCGGCGGTCGCGCGCGAACTCAAGGGCAAAGGCCTCAAGCTGCAATCGATTCGGCTCGACAGCGGCGACTTGGTTGATTTGAGCACCAAGGCGCGTCAGATTCTCGACCGCAACGACTTGCGCGAAGTATCGATTTTCGCCAGCGGGAATCTGGACGAATACCGCATCCGCGACCTCGTGCGAGCTGGTGCGCCGATCGACGCTTTCGGAGTTGGCACTGAGATGGTGGTCAGCGCCGACGCACCGGCGCTCGACGTTGCGTACAAGTTGAGCGAGTATCGCGGCCTGCCGCGCCTCAAGACCTCACAAAACAAGCTGACGCTTCCCGGCCGCAAGCAGGTTTTCCGTGCGGCTAATCAAAACGGCGGTTTTTACGCTGATTTGATTGGGCTAGCCGATGAAGGTGCGGCCACGGCGGCGCGCGAATTCAAACCCGCCCCGGCCACCACCACGGCGCTACTGACGCGCCAGATGGCGGCTGGCCGTCGTATCATGCCGCGTCCGCGGTTGGGCGAATCACGTGAGCGTTTTCTCACATCCCTGACGAAGTTCGAACAGCGCTACAAGGATTTGGATCGGCCGGATGCCTATCCGGTGAAACATACGGCGGCGCTGAATGCGATGCTGATTAATGAAAGGCTGCGGGCCGAAAAGCGCCAATAAATTCTATTTTTTGTAAGTCTTCCGCGTTTATTTCCCTGTTGCTGTGATTTTTGACCCGGATCCGGCAACCTTGTCTATTTCGCCAGAATTTCGATTTATTTTACATATCATCTATAAATTTTATCGGTGGCTGGCGGCGACGTGCGGTGTTGTTAATAAGTTGAATGTATCTTGTCTCATGAAAAAGCGCGTACTTACTATGATTCGGTAATCCACGAATCATACTG
>JBOHWM010000176.1:0-2580 GCA_050736555.1 Binataceae bacterium (SeqCode) | reverse complement strand
TCGCGAACCAATTCCAGACGAGACCTTCGTGATTCTCGCCGAAACTGAATACCAGTTTTATTTCCTGTCGAGTTCGGTCAGCAGCTCAACCTGCGGACGGCCGTCCAGCAGATCGGCGATACGCTGGCCCATATCCTTCATGTGTTCGGTTTTGCGATGGTTATCGAAAGCGGCCTGGTCTTGATAAACCTCATACCAGACGAATTGGGTAGGGTCTTGGTTGGCGCGATGTAGCACGTAGGCCTGACATCCTGGTTCGTTGGCGCGGACCTTCTTGATCATGTCGCGGAAGGCCTCTTCCAGCTTCTGCTCGCGCCCCGGTTTGGCTTTGATTTTCGCAATAAGCGTTACGGACATGGAAATCTCCTTTGGCCGCTGTGGGCAGCCCTTTCCGTCATGCGCGGCGGGACAAGAACAACGGTTGCAGCCGTCTTAGCCGCCCGCAAGCGGATTTTCAAGCAAAAGCGATCGGCCGTCCGCGGACCACATCGCACGGTCGCACACTCAGGGCAGATGGGATTAGAGCAAACCGATTGGCGGCGTGTTAGCCTGTGGACGGCGACAGGCCGCCCGGAGCATGCCATATGATCGGTTTCGATTTGAGCGACGAACAGCGGGAGTTGAAGGCGCTGGCGCGGAAGTTCTCTGAAAATGAAATTATTCCACGCGCGCGCGAATATGACGAACGCGAACGCTTTCCGCGCGACATCTGCGAACGCGCTTTCAATGCCGGCCTGATAAACTTCGGCGTTCCGCGTGAACTCGGCGGCCCCGGCCTGGGTATCCTTGATACATGTATCATTCAGGAGGAGCTCAATTACGGATGCTCCGGCATCTCTAATTCGATCAGTGCCAATGATCTTGGCACCTTGCCGCTGCTGATTGCCGGCAACAACGATCAAAAGCGTACTTACCTCGGCGCGTTGACGGAACAATTGACGTTTTGCGCCTTCGCTATCACCGAACCCGGCGCCGGCTCCGATGTCGCCGCGATGAGCACCACTTACCGGCGCGAAGGTGACAGCTTTGTCCTCAACGGCACGAAGCATTTCATCTCGAACGGCTCGGTGGCGGACTGGCTTGTAACTTTCGCAACCAGCGACAAGCGGCTTAAGCATAAAGGCATCTCATGCTTCGTGTTTCCGGCCGACCTGGCCGGCATCACGCGCAACCGTATGCATGGCAAACTTGGACAACGCGCCGCCGACACCGGGGAGATTGTCTATGACGAAGTGCACGTGCCATCGAACGCGTTGGTCGGAGAAGAAGGAGAGGGGTTCAAGTACGCGATGGCCACTTTCGACCACAGCCGTCCGGAAATCGGTGCGATCGCGTCTGGAGTGGCGCAACGCGCGCTCGATGAGTGCGTCAAATACTCGCGTCAGCGCAGCGCGTTCGGCCAGCCTATCGCGAATTTCCAGGCGATTCAGTTCATGCTGGCCGACATGGCCGTGGGTATCGAGGCGATGCGGTTGCTGACGTACAAGTCGGCGTGGATGGTGGACCAGGGCGAAGCGCCCAACGTAATCGCGAGCTATGCGAAGGCTTTTGGCGCCGACGCCTGCATGAAGATCACCACCGACGCGGTGCAACTCTTCGGCGGTTACGGCTATATGAGAGAGTATCCGGTTGAGAAGCTGATGCGCGACGCCAAGCTACTGCAGATTTATGAAGGCACTTCTCAAATCCAGCGCGTGGTTATCGCACGTGATTTGCTCAAGAGTTAATCACCCGCCGTTGGCCGGTAAATATTCCGCGCAATCGCGGTGACCAATGAGCGTGGGACAAAGCGCGTCAACTGCGCCATCGTGAAGTTCAGCGTGCCGTTAACATACACACCGCGCCGGCTGGCCGCCGCGGCGATTGCCTGCTCAACCACTTTGGGCGCTTCCATATAGGCAAATGATGGCATGAAGGCCCTTTCATTGTGCGCCACCCCTTGAAATTCAGTCCGTACCGGACCTGGGCAGACGGCCGTGACGGTCACGCCGCTGCCGCTTAGTTCAGCCGTCAATCCCTGGGAGAAGCTCAGCACGAAAGCCTTGGTCGCGGCATAGGTCGTCATATACGGCACCGGCTGAAAGGCCGCGGTTGAGGCGACGTTGAGAATGGTGCCGACGCGTCGCCGCACCATTGCGGGCAGGAAAAGCCGTGTCAGCGCAACCAATGCTTTGACGTTGAGATCGATCTCTTCGAGTTCGCGCTCTAGCGGCAGACGTTCGAAACGGCCGGAGGTGCCAAAACCGGCGTTGTTGACCAGGTAATCGATCTCGACCTGCTCGCTCTCGAGGCGGCGCTGGATTTCTTGCGGCGCCTCTCCACGACTCAAATCAGATGCGATAATCCGGGTCTCCGGCGCGCCCATCTCTTTGGCGCGTGCGGCGATGGCCCGCATGCGGTCTTCGCGCCGGGCTACTAGCACGAGGCTGTACTTACGACGGCCGAGTGAATATGCGAACTGCTCTCCCAGTCCGCTTGAAGCCCCAGTAATCAGCGCGGTGGTCAATGCCGCCTCCGTTGAAAAGATACTGGCGCCCGTCCGTGCTCGCCGTCAACCGGTATAATGGCGTCGTTGAATAC
>JBOHWM010000175.1:0-2747 GCA_050736555.1 Binataceae bacterium (SeqCode) | reverse complement strand
GCAATGACCCCGAGACTTCCCTGCTGCATCAGCAACTCGGCATTAACGCTGGTCGCGGAGCGGATGATATCGCACGGATGGTCGAGTGGGGCTCTCATTTCGAATTCTCTAAGCTGTGACCGCTGCGTGATATTGGGGACACGCCCTACCATTATCGGTGTTTTCTTCAGCCCGGCGTAAATCTCGGCCAACCTTCCGGTCGCCTCGGTTTCCTCAAACGTCTTTACCCACGCCATACTTTCACCCCTCGCGGCCGCTGATTGAAAGCTAGCCAAGGTTCATTCTCAGTCATACAAGAGCGCCGCCGCAGCTTGAACCTGCGCCCGCCGTACAGCCGAAGCAGTGCGAGCCGGTGGCGATACGCGCACCAGCAAGCTCCGCCACATCATCGATATCCCAGATCGTCAGTCGCGCGCGCGAAGACGCTGCGCCAATCGTCATCTCCAGCATCTGGTTGAAATCGCAGTCGTACAGTTGCCCATCCCACCCAACGCTGACCAGAGTTCGGCACATCAGGTCCGCTACTGTGTCCGGATTGAAATGATTGATCAGCAAGCCCATGTATTCCGAAAACTTGCCCCATCGATGCAGTTGCTGGGCAAAGCGGTTGATCGGCATGTTGTTGATCGTGAGCAGCCGGTGAAACTCGATCCCGAACTTTCCCAGTTCCTCTCGGTAGCACCCTTCGAGCTCCGCTTGATCGGGCGCCAGGAATGGGCCGGCCGGATTATAGACCAGGTCAAGCCTCAGGCCGCGGCCATAGCCGAGACGATTAAGCCAGCGCAACGCTTCGATGCTCTTGGTGAACACGCCCTTGCCGCGCTGTTTCTCCACGTTTTCGGCAGTGTAGCAGGGCAACGAGCAGACCAGCGCGGCTTGATTCCGCCTATAGAACTCCGCCAACCATTCCATCCCGGGTTCGTACATCACCGTGAGATTGCAACGCACCATCACGGAGCATCCGACGGCTCGTGCGCGCTCGACCAGGAGTTTGAAATTGGGGTTCAGCTCGGGGGCGCCGCCGGTGATGTCAACGGTTTGTACGGATGGGCTGCGACCGATCAGCTCGATGACTCGCTGAGCGGTCGCATGTGTCATGATTTCGGTGCGCTTGGGTCCCGCATCGACGTGGCAATGATGACACGCCTGGTTACACAGCTTCCCCACATTAATCTGTAGGGTGTGTGGTGCGGACTGACGGGTCAGCCGTTCACGTCCATGGCGCCGCAACACGTCGTCGAAATCGCACAACGGCTCGTTGTTCGCTTGCATTTGTGTTTCAAACATTCGTCTGGCCCGCATCGGAATGAAATACACCGGCCTCACGGCCGCACTATCGTATCTCTAATGTCGCGCGAAGGCGTCCGCAGTTACAGTAGGGGAAAGTAGCGAAAATCGAGCAGGCGAGACATCGCTGTGTATGCATGGCGGCTGGATAGAATCTCGCGTTATCAGCGCGATGGGGCGGTTCCGTTGGCGCTGCGACTGAAGAGACGCTAAAATACCAACGGATCGAAAATAACTTGCGCTAAAGGTCCGCGACGTTTTTCCTGTATTGGGAAACATGGCGAGACCTATAGCGCGCCAGCTCATAGAGAAGGATACATGCACTCGCTATTGATCAAAAGCCAGCCCGACCGCATTCAACCCTCACGTTACCTCAGGATTCCCATGGCGGCCGCTTTAGCGCTAATGACGCTCGCGGTTGTGGCGACCGCCTTCCCAGCGTTTGCGGCCACGCCCGCCGTCACCATCACCATGACGGACAAGCCGGCCCGATTTCATCCTCAGGAAGTGACGATAAAAGAAGGTCAGACGGTGAAGTGGATGAACAACGCCAAGACCCTGCATTCGGTTGACGCCGACCCTTCGGCGGCCCAAAAAAAAGGCGATGTATCGCTGCCGAAAGGAGCGAAACCCTTTGACTCAGGTTTTCTGCAACCGGGCATGAGCTACGAATACACGTTTACCGTTCCCGGTGTGTACAAGTACACCTGTCTCCCGCATGAAAAGGACGGGATGAACGGGGTGGTCGTTGTGAAGTAATTGTTCCGGTTGACCGGCAGAAAGAGGACACGAGGATTTGATCATCCGAACGGTCTTGGGCTATGGTGCGCTGTTCGCGTTTTATATGGCGCGAATTGACGGCAGCCGAACTCTGCCCGTGAACGCCAGATGTCGCATGCCGGAGAGATTGTCGCGAGGGAGCGATTTTGGGGAATGTGCAGGATTTCCAAGTTGAAACTGTCCTCTAGTCCGAGCGGCTTGGCGCGTGCCGCGATAGCGTGGGCATCGCTGGGGGTGCTTGCGATGGCCGCGATTATGGCTGCTGCTCCACAAGCTTTTTGTTTCCCGTGGAGTACGGATATGTTTAAGGGGCAGACCGTCCAACCATTGGCGGTGGCGCCGCGAGTGATGCCCGACGGTACGTTGCCGGTCGATGGCATCCACTACAATATCCATTGGGGACAGCCGGCGGCATGGAACAAGCTGGAGCCGGCTTTACGCCCAATGACGCTCGAACAGATGACGCTCAGGCTGCACAATCCATATAAACCCAGCCCGGAGCGGCTGTCTCACGGCAAATTTCTGTTCTTGACGGATTGTGCTCCATGTCACGGTGATAATGGCAAAGGCGACGGCCCGGTCGAACACCTGTTGCACCATCCGGCGTTCGACCTGATGAGGGGTGTGGTACGCAATATCCCGGACGGCTTCATCTACGGCTACATCCGCAACGGCGGCAT
>JBOHWM010000174.1:0-3936 GCA_050736555.1 Binataceae bacterium (SeqCode) | reverse complement strand
ACCACCGGGTTCATTCTCGCGATGGACACTTATGGGCCGATCACCGACAACGCCCACGGCATTTTCGAGATGGGCGGCATCCACCAGGAGGAAGCTTCGCGCACGCTGTCGTGGATGGATGCGATCGGCAACACCACCAAAGCGCTGACCAAGGGTCTCGCGATCGCCACCGCGGTCATCGCGGCGGTCGCGCTGTTCCGTTCCTTTATTGATGAGGCGCATCTTGGCGCTCTCGGCGTTCAGCTCAACATGCCGACCGTGTTCGTTGGCCTGATGATCGGTGGCGCCGTGCCGTTCCTTTTCAGTTCCTTCGCTATCAAGGCGGTGGGCCGCGCGGCCTACCAAGTGGTGTTCGAGGTGCGCAAACAGTTCCGCGAACATCCGGGCATCATGGAGGGCAAGGAACTCCCCGACTATTACCGTTGCGTCGATATCGTCACGGCCACGGCGCAGAAGGAATTGCTGAGCCCGGCGATTCTCGCCATCTTCGCGCCGCTGCTCTTGGGCTTCGGACTCGGTGCGGGTGCGTTGGGCGGATTCCTCGGGGGAACGATCCTGACAGGTCAGTTGCTCGCCGTCTTCATGTCGAACGCGGGCGCCAATTGGGATAATGCCAAAAAGAAAGTCGAGGACGGTTTCCTCGGCGGCAAAGGCACCGAGGTGCATAAGGCCACGATTGTGGGCGACACGGTCGGTGATCCCTTCAAGGATACTGCCGGTCCGGCGCTCAATCCGATGATCAAGGTGATGAACCTGGTCGGGATTCTGGCGGCGCCGTTCACCACGGTGCTCGTGACCGACGTCTCCGTAACCCGCATCGCTGTGACGGTGCTTTCCATCGTGCTCCTGGCAATTGCCGTGATTCTGTCGAAGAAGGGCTCTATAGCGGAAGAAGCGGGTGCGGCGGCCGAGACCAAGGCCAAGGTGGCCGCGGCCTGACGGCCTTCAATTTCTCTGCTCAACGAGGGGCCGGGCGGCGTTTACGCTTCCCGGCCCTTCGATTTTCCGGCCCGGCGATGCTTTAGTTCATCTGATACCCTCGCTGGACAATGTTTCACGTGAATCACCAGGTTTCTCTCAATATTTCACAGGTTTGTCCGGGCATAGCGTTGCGTCAGTTCGTGCGCTTCGTTCCAAAGATCAGCGGGGCGGGCTATAGGTATCGCGACACCTGACATAGAGTGCGCGTGCGAATGGCTCGACAGGCGCGCCATGTCCGCAACCGTTCGTCGATCGAGAGGCGCAAAATGAACGCTGACAAACGTCCGGTGCGTTTTGGTCTTTGGTACGATTTCCGCAATCCGCCGCAATGGCGCCGGCCTTATGACCAGCTTTACGGCGAAATACTCGACCAGGTGGCATGGGCCGACAATCACGGCTTCGATGACGTTTGGCTGTCCGAGCATCACTTCATCGAAGACGGCTATCTGCCCTCGATGCTGCCCGCAGCCGCCGCAATCGCGGCGCGCACCAAAAAAATCCGTATCCCGCTAGGCGTGTTATTGATGCCGTTTCATAATCCCGTGCGGCTGGCCGAGGATATTGCGGTGGTCGACGCGATTTCGGCTGGACGCTTTGAATTGGGCGTTGGAGTCGGCTACAAAGTCGAGGAATTCGAAGGCTTCACTATCCCGTTCAGCGAACGCGGCGCCCGCACCAATGAGGCGCTGGGCATTATCCGCCGCTTGCTGGAAGGTGAGACCGTCACGTTCAAGGGGAAATTCTTCGAAGTCAACAACGTCAAGCTGACGCCGGAACCGATCCAAAAGCCTCATCCGCCGATTTGGGTTGGCGGTTTCACGCCGCCGGCATTGCGCCGTGCCGCGCGTTATGGCGACGGCTTCACTGCGCCAGAAGCCAATCGCGGGGTGTATGACCGCTACGTCGAGGAGTTGCGCAAGCAGGGCCGACCTACGAATACTGTCCGATTCGCCGCCGGCCATCGCTGGCTAATCGCGTCGAATGATCCCGAACGTACCTGGAACGAAGCCGCTGACCACATCATCTATCAGTCGAACAACTACATGCGTTGGGCGGAAAAGGCCGGTCAGACACGCAACCCGGCTTATATCCGCGATCGCGCACATCTGCGCGAATTGGGCCAGCTCAAGGTCGCCGAGCCGGGAGAGTGCGTCAAACTTATCCGTGAGTACCTCGACAGCGTGCCAATCACGCACTACTACTCATGGACCTTGCCACCTGGTCTGGCGCCGAGTTGGGCGCAGCCTCATCTTGAACTATTCGCCTCCGAAGTGATTCCCGCCTTCCGTTGAGGCAAATCGAAGCCGGACTGACGGAGCCATGGGGTAAGCGAGCACCAGCATTCTGAACGCGGCTCGCGGACTCGCCTGCTCGTTCCGCTTCGCTCCACTAATGAGCCTATGGCGCAAAGACATTCTCGCCCGCCTCGTCCGTTGATAACGGAGAATGAAGGTTTTCCCGTCATTTTGCGCGGAGTGAAGCGGGCCTATCTAACCGACCTCTATCATTTTTGCTTGACCGCGCGATGGTCGCTGCTGCTGTTCCTGATGGCGGCATCGTTCGCCCTCGCCAATGCGATTTTCGCCGCGCTCTATTTGCTTGATGGCGGGATCGAAAACGCGCGGCCAGGTTCCTTCGCGGACGTTTTCTTTTTCAGCGTCGAGACCAGGGCCACCATCGGATATGGCAAAATGTCGCCAGTCACGCTGGTGGCCAACGTCCTGATGAGCATCGAGGCACTGGTCGGTTTGACCGGACTCGCAGTGGTTACCGGGTTGATTTTTGCCAAATTCTCACGGCCGACGGCGCGGGTGCGATTCAGCCGCAAGGTGGTCGTGACAATTCGCGACGGCGTGCTCTGCCTGATGGTCCGGATGGCCAATGTGCGCGCCAATCAGATCGTTGAGGCGCAGGTCCATATCGTGTTTTCGCGCCAGGAGACCACGGCGGAAGATGAGTCAGTGCGGCGTTTCTATGACCTTGACCTGGTGCGCACGCGCAACGCGATTTTCGCGCTTTCATGGACGGCAATTCATCCGATTGTCGAATCCAGTCCGCTTTATCGCGCTGAGTTACGATCGCTGGTCGACAGCGACGCCATGATTACGGTCTCGCTGATCGGACTCGACGGTACGCTGGGGCAAACCGTGCACGCCCGACGCAGTTATGAACCTGACGACATCGCCTGGGGCGCTCGTTTCGCCGATATCATGGAAGTGAGGTCTGATGGCGTAACGGTCCTCGACTACGCCAATTTCGACGAAGTTGTCCCGGTCGGTCTGAATCTCGCGATGGCCCCGGGGTTGGAAGCATCCCAGATGTTGCCGCGGCAAACGCAATCGTAGGAGTTCATCATGGAAATCGCCTGGATTGGAACCGGTATCATGGGTGCGCCAATGGCGCGCCGGCTTATCCGCGCCGATCATCACGTGCGCGTCTACAATCGTTCGCCTGCCAAGGCGCGGCCGCTGAGCGAGGATGGTGCCGTGGTCGCAGGCGACGCGGTGGAAGCAGCCCGCGGCGCCCAAGCCATCTTCATCATGGTGCCCGACACTCCCGACGTTGAGGCCGTTATCGCCAAAATCGAAGTGGACCTGAAGCCGGGCCAGCTTGTGATTGATATGAGCACAGTCGCTCCCGCCGGCGAACGTGCGATCGCTGAGCGGCTGCGGACGCGTGGCGTCGATTACCTCGACGCGCCGGTTTCTGGAGGCGAATCGGGCGCTATCGAAGGAACGCTGACCATCATGGTGGGCGGCGACGAGGCGGCTTTTAAACGAGCAATGCCGCTGTTTCAGATACTCGGTCGCCGCGTCACCTATATGGGAGCGTCGGGCGCCGGGCAGACCACCAAGCTTGCCAACCAGGTCGCGGTCGCCCTGACGCTGGAAGCAACCGCCGAAGCGCTGCTGCTGGCACAACGTGGCGGACTTGAGCCATCGCGCGTGCTGGAGG
>JBOHWM010000173.1:0-11884 GCA_050736555.1 Binataceae bacterium (SeqCode) | reverse complement strand
GCGCCAAGCTCAAATATCACGAAGCCGGCATGGACGTGGGTTTGTCGAGTGACCCGGTCGACAGCTTCCGGCTTTTCCAAAGCCGCGTGCTAGAGATTTACGACAACCTCACGCTGGAATTTGGTTTGCGCACAATTGCCGCCAACAGCGAAATACCCAACCAGCAGAAGCTCGTGCGCCGGATGGTGCAGGAGGTATTGCGCGATTACGATCGTCAACGAGGCAAGGGAAATCATGGCGGCTCGCTCCAAGCGCGGTAAGTCCTGGTACGGACACGGACTCGCCTATATCGGCCACAAGCGCCTGACAGGTCATCTAATCGCGATCGAGGGCACCGACGGGGTGGGGCGCTCCACTCAGATCGAATTGTTGAGGCCGTGGCTGGAACTCGAGGGGTATGCGGTCAGCAATACCGGCTGGACGCGCTCACCGCTGTTGCACGAAACCATCAACGAGGCCAAGGCGGGCCATCAGTTGACCAGTATGACCTTCAGCCTGCTCTATGCCGCGGATTTTGCCGATCGCCTTGAGCACGAGATCATTCCAGCCTTGCAAGCGGGGTTTATCGTCATCGCCGATCGCTACATGTACACGGCGTTTGCGCGCAACACCGTGATGGGCGCCGATCCGGCCTGGACACGCGATCTGTTCGGGATGGCGCTGGTGCCAGACCTGGTGCTCTATCTTGATATCGACGTCGAGACTTTGGTGCCCCGCACGGTCCAAGGCAAGGGCATGGATTACTGGGAATCCGGTATGCATCTGGCGCTCGGCGACGACCTGGTTGACTCATTTGAGCATTACCAGGACCGCATGATCGAACAATATCGAAAGCTGGCTGACGAATTTGGCTTTATCACCCTCGACGCGCGCCGGCCAATCGATCACGTGCAGGCCGAACTCCGCACCCATATAGCGGATTATCTGCGTGCGCATGCGCCCGCTCAGGATGCTGTCGTTGAGAGCGACGCCGATTCTCATTCCGGCCAGGATTAGTGGTGAATACCGCCGCTCCCAAGGCGAGCGCGTATCTGGAACTGGCGCCGCACGATCATGTCGTGACGGCGATGCGAATGACGCTGACCCATAGCGTTGAGATTCTGCGCGATTGCAAAGTGACGGCCGCGCTCGGCGAAACTGAAGCGATTCACCATTTCCGGGTTGCGTTGCGGCGGCTGCGCGCGGCGCTCGAACTGATGAGTGGCGTGATTCATGGCGCGCGCCTCAAGCTTTATCGGCGTGAACTCTCATGGCTCATGCGAGCGGCGGCGGAGTCGCGCGAATGCGATGTGACGCAACAGGTGCTGCATGCGCGGGCGCCGAAACTTGAACCGGCGCTGGCCGATGCACTCGCACCCGTTTACAAGGACCTGGCCGTGCGGCGCGCGCAGGCCCATCAGGGCTTTGTTACCGGCCTTAATTCAAGACGCTTTGACCTGCTGCTCGGGCGTCTTTCGATGCCGGTCTTGCGCAAGCTTCCATCCGAGGCCGCGGTGTGCGCGATGCTGCCGGCGATGACCCGGCGAATGGCGCGCGCCACCGGCAGATTTGCCAATAAAATCACACCGCAATCGCCGCCCGCGATGTTTCATCGGATGCGCATACGGATCAAGCGGCTGCGTTATGTTCTGGACCTGATGCGCGCTTTCGGCGGCAAGAAAATGAGAAAGACGGCCGTACGCCTGGCCGAAATGCAGGAACTGCTCGGCGCCTATAACGACGCGGTTACCGCCGGGCGATGGCTGCGTACCTACACCGAACATGGCGCGCCTTTAGCCGCGACCCTGCTGGCCACCGGCGCGATGCTGCATGCGCTGGGCAAGCGCGAACGCAAAATCGCTACGCGTGTGGTCAAATGCTGGAAACGATTTGACCAAAGCGGCATGATTCGCGGCATGCTGGCCGAGATGGCACGCAACGCAAAAGTGCTCGCGCCGGCGCCGGAGGGGGCGATTAACGCGGCATGAATCTCTACATTCTGCGCCATGCGCAAGCTGAAGACGTTGGTGAGGGCGGCGATGAGGCGCGACGGTTGACCGCGCGTGGCCGCGAACGTGCGCGTGAAGCGGCGGTTGGAATGCGCGCCTTTGGCCTGAAGTTCGAAGCTATTCTGACCAGCCCACTGGCGCGTGCCGTCGAGACTGCCGAGCAGGTTGCCAACGCGTACAACAACGAACCGCCGCCACAGGTGTTATCGGAACTGGCGGCGGGCGTGGCCGCGGGTGATGCGGCTAACGCGTTGGCCGCTTTCGCGCGTTATGAAACCGTGATGGTGGTGGGGCATGAGCCGCAATTGAGCGCGCTGGTCTCGCTCCTGTTAACCGGCTCGCCCGGCGGTCTTCACCTGCGATTCAGGAAAGGCGGATGCGTGGCGCTGGAGCTGCATAACCGTGTTGAACGCGGGGCCGCCGAATTGCAGTGGATGATGACTCAGCGCCAACTCCGCAAATTGCGGAAATAGCGTCACATGTCGAAAAGGAAATGGTTATTAAGACTTAGCGCAACGGCGAGCTTCCTGCGCATTTATCCGAAAGTACAGATAGTGCAGACGGTTACAGAAGGTGTAAGCGCCAGGACCGCCATCTTGCTCGTTACGGATCACACCAAGTTCCTTCATCCGTCTGAGAAAGTTGTCTAGGACGCGCTTTTCGTCTGTGCTCGACGAGCTGAGTAAATCGCGACGTTTAAACCTCATCAGCAATCCACTTTCGGGAGGAGCGACGGCGAGCTTGCTCAAGATACTCCGGTAATGAGTGCTTCTAATCGCATGAAATATTTGAGGCTCCAAATACTTACGGCCGACAATCTCGGCCGCTTGGATGACGCCCTCAACCGCATCCGAGGTGTCGATTTTGCCGTCATTGTCCACTTTGAAAACAGCATCGCCGATTTCGTGCGCCAGTACCGGGAGTCCACCGGAAAGTTCGCCCAGAAAATCCAGCGCTTTTTCCTCCACGTGTGCGCCAACCTTGCCGAAGGTATCGCGGTAAAACTGCGCTGTCTCTTCTCGATCCCAAGCTTTGATATCGACCAACTCGAACACGCGCGAGAGTGACGGCTGTAAGCTTACTAAGGCCTGCCGTCGCTCCTCGAGTCCGACGAGCATTAAGCAGACCGGAAAACGTTTATGAGACGTTGCCATCTCATCGATGAGGCTCTTCAGCCAGTTCGCGAACTCTTCCAAATTCGCCAGACCATTGATGTCATCAAGAATTAAGAGAATGGCCTTTTTTTCATCACCGAGCTTCTCAATCAAGGCTGACAACGAAGGCGCAAAATCTTGACTCAATCGCTGCAGGTCAGTCGCACTCGCCTGAAACCCAACGCTGACGCCAAATAGCCCAACTTGTTGGATATGCGTACCGAGAAAATCCTTGATTTTCTGATACCAAGGTTTATCGAAGCTCTCCTTAACCAACCGGTCAAAAATCAGCCGAACGCATTCCTCCAGCGAGGGCACCCCGCCGAGAAAGACGTGAATACCAAGGACTTGTCCGTCACGTTCCACCAAGCGCCGTACAAAAGCGGCGAGCGAGGTTTTCCCGATCCCCCTTTCCCCCGAAACATACGCCACCTGCGGCCCGCCGATCACGGACCGCAACACCTTAATCTTGAGGAGTGTGATCTCGGACAGCCTTCCAACGAAGAACTCGACTGGTACTGGGACCCCAGGAGTAAACGGGCTGTAATCTTTCGGCAGAGGAGGGGGTGTGCCGTTGGTTTGGCTAGCCATGGGCCAACCCTCTCAGCGGATGGACAGCTTGCGTTTTAAAACTTCGTTGATCATTTTGGGGTTGGCTTTGCCGCCCATCGCCTTCATCACTTGACCCACGAAGAAGCCAAATAATTTGTCACGGCCGGCGCGATATTCCGCAACCTTTGACGCTTCGGCTGCCAGCACTTTGTCGCAGGCCGCCGCAATCGCTGCTTCGTCAGAGATCTGCGCGAGCCCCAGTTTGTCAACGGTAGCCGCGGCGCTTTGACCCGATTCGCACATCGTGGCGAACGCGGTCTTGGCGGCAGTGAGGCTGATCTTCGATTGCTCAACCATGCGCAGCAGGCTTGCGGTTTCCGCCGCCGACGGCGCCGCATCCGTCAGTGGCCGGCCGCTTTCGTTAACCACGCGCAGCACTTCGCCCATGATCCAATTGGACGCCGTTTTGCGATTTGTCACCCCGCCCGCCAGGACCTGCTCGAAGTAATCGCCAAGCTCACGTTCTTCGCTGAGCAGCGCGGCTTCATATTCGCTTAGGCCCATCTCAGCGATGTAACGCGTACGACGCGCGGCGGGCAATTCCGGCATCGCGACACGTACCGCTTCAATAAAGTCCGCCGCCACGCGTAAAGGTGGCAGGTCGGGCTCGGGAAAGTAGCGATAGTCGTTGGCGAACTCCTTTGAGCGCATCGGCCGCGTCTCTTCGCGCACGGGATCCCATAAATGGGTTTCTTGCGCGACACGTTCGCCCCTTTCGATCGTCTCGATCTGGCGCGCTACCTCATACTCGATGGCTTTTTCAACGAAGCGAAACGAGTTGAGGTTCTTGATCTCGGTTTTGGTGCCGAATTCGACCGCGCCGCGCCGCCGCACAGAGACATTAACGTCGCATCGAAAACTGCCTTCCTCCATTTTGCCGTCCGACGCTTCGACATAGCGCAGGATCGTGCGTAACTGATGGAGGAAGGCGGTGGCTTCTTCGGCGGAACGAATATCGGGCTCGCTCACGATCTCAATCAGCGGCACGCCTGAGCGGTTGAAATCAACCAGGCTGGCGGAGGACTCGTGGATATTCTTGCCGGCATCCTCTTCCATATGGATACGCACCAGGCGTACGCGTTTATTCCCCGGTAATTCGAAATAGCCGCCCTTGCACAAGGGTAACTCGTACTGGCTAATCTGATAGCCCTTGGGCAAATCGGGATAAAAATAGCTCTTGCGAGCGAAAATCGAATAGGGTGCGATCTCACAATGTGCCGCAAGGCCGGTGCGAACGGCCAGTTCTACCGCATGCCGGTTGAGCACCGGCAGCACCCCCGGCATCCCCATGCAGACCGGGCAGACGTTTTCGTTGGGCGGTGCTCCGAAGGCCGTTGAACATCCGCAAAAAAGCTTCGAGTGTGTGAGCAGATGAGTATGGACTTCAAGCCCGATTACCGCTTCGTAGTCGCCAGACGTCATCGTAAATTTCTTCCGTCTTCTCCATCGCCAATTATAGCGCGGGTGGCCGCTTCACGAAGACGCCCGAACGTTCGTAGGCGTCTCCCGCCCGCAGAATCGCCTCTTCGCCGAATACGGGGCCGATAAGCTGCAATCCCACGGGCATTCCGCCGCCGTCGTAACCGCAGGGTAAAGCCAGTCCCGGCAGTCCGGCCAGATTTACCGAGATCGTGAAAATATCGGACAAGTACATCTTGAGCGGATCATCGGTTTTTTCGCCGAGGCGAAAGGCGGTGGCCGGTGCCACCGGAGTCGCGATCACGTCGCAATGCTTGAAGGCTTGTTCGAAGTCCCGCCGTATCAAGGTACGCACGCGCTGCGCTTTCAGATAATAGGCATCGTAATAGCCGGCCGAGAGCGCGAAAGTTCCCAACATGATGCGCCGTTTGACCTCGGCGCCGAATCCGCGCGCGCGTGTGCGATTGTAAAGCTCGAGATTATTGTCGGCCTCGGCGCGCAAGCCATAACGGATGCCGTCGTAGCGCGCCAGATTGGCGCTCGCCTCTGCAGTGGCAATCACGTAGTAGGTCGCGATCGCGTAATCGGTGTGTGGCAGTGAAATATCCACGAGATGCGCGCCCATCGTCTCGTATTGTTTAAGTGCCGCGCGCACCGCCCCTTCGGCCTTGGCCTCCATGCCCTCGACGAAGAATTCCTTCGGCACTCCGATGCGCATTCCCTTGATGTCGCGGTCGAGTGCCTTTTCATAATCCGGCACCGGGCGTGCCGCGCAGGTGGAATCGCGCGAATCGACGCCTGCCAGCGTGCGCATCAGGATAGCGGTGTCGCGCACGGTTTTGGCAAATGGGCCGACCTGGTCGAGCGATGAAGCATAGGCGATTACGCCGAAGCGGCTGACACGGCTATAGGTCGGCTTCAGTCCGACCACGCCGCAGAATGCGGCGGGTTCGCGAATCGAGCCACCGGTATCGGTACCGAGCGCAGCCAGGCAATCGTCGGCGGCTACCGCGGCCGCCGAACCACCCGAGGAGCCGCCCGCCACGCGCGCGAGATCATATGGATTACGCACCGGGCCGAAGGCTGAGTTTTCGTTCGACGAGCCCATCGCGAATTCATCCATGTTGGACTTGCCGGCAAATATCGCGCCGTCTGCGCGAAGCCGCCCTATCACAGTGGCGTCATAAGGCGGGACAAAATCCGCGAGCATGCGCGAAGCGCAAGTGGTGCGTACCCCCTTGGTCGAAAAAATGTCCTTGATCGCCAGCGGAATGCCGCACAGTGCTGGTGCGTCGCCCGCTTTGAGCCGCTGGTCCGCGGCCGCAGCCTGCTCCATTGCCTCGCGTGCGCAGACCGTAATGAACGCATTGAGAGTGCGCTCGGTTGCGGCAATCCGGTCAAGACAGGCGTGCGTCAGTTCGCTGGCGGAGATTTCGCGGCGCACGAGCAAATCGCGCGCTTGGCTAATCGTCAGCCGGTTGAGTTCAGTCGTCATCGGATAAGTTCCGAGTTGTTGGCGCGGCCGTCATCGCGAATGGCGCACAAGATTTTAATTTCTCGCCTTGCTCAATCATGCGCACGTCGCGGGCTCCTTTGCTCGGCTCCGCCGCGCTCAGCCTAATGCAATTCATTCGATGATCTTCGGCACTTTGAAGAAATGGCCTTCGCGCGATGGCGCGTTGCGCAACATTGCGTCCGGCGCCGGTTGATTGGTCACCTCGTCATCGCGCATCGGCGTGCCGGCTTCACCAACCTGGGTGGTTGGCTCGACGGCGGCGGTATCAAGATGATTGAGCTTGTCTATGTAGGTCAAAATCGCGCTGAGCTCGGTGCGCAGCCGCTCCTCTTCCATCGCGCCTAATTCGATACGGGCCAGCCGTGCCACATGACGCACCTGCTCGATGCTGATGTTATTTTCTGCCATGGGAAACGAATCGTACCATCCGTGCGCGACCAAGTCAGGCGCGCGACCCCGTACGGTCAAGAGGGATTGGATGGCAAAGTTGACGTCGCTTCAGCCACTGTACATGGCCTCGATGCGTTCGCGGTAGTGTTCCTGCACGACCTTGCGCCGCAGCTTCAGTGTCGGCGTCAGCTCGCTGTTATCCTGCGAGAAAGGCTGAGCGATCAGAGTGAAGGCGCTGATTGCCTCAACGTCGGAGACGTTTTGATTGAAGGCGCGAATATGGCCTTGAAACAGCGCTTTCAGACGTGGATCAGCAACGACTTCGCTGAGTGGCTTGTCACCGATACCCAAAGAGTTCACTTCGGCGCCCAAGTTCTCGAAATTCGGCACAATAATCGCCGCGAGATGCTTGCGGCGGTCGCCAACCACGCACGCCTGCGCGATGAATGGATCATTTTGCAAACGGCCTTCGAGGTGTGCCGGAGAAACATTCTTGCCGCCCGACAGTACGATGATCTCCTTTTTGCGGTCGGTGATTCGGATGTAATTTTCCTGATCGATGCGTGCGATATCGCCGGTATGCAACCAGCCGCCGGCGTCGATCACTTCGTCGGTTTCCGCCTGACGCCCCCAATACCCCTTCATTACGTTGGGTCCCCGCACCAGCAGTTCACCGTCGGCGGCCGTTTTGACTTCGAGATTATAAAGTGGCTGCCCGACCGTGCCGACGCGAGTATGGCCATGGCGGTTACAGGCAACCGTGGGTGAAGCTTCGGTCAGGCCGTAGCCTTCCACCAGTGGAACTTCGGCGGCGCACAGCAGACGGTTTATCTCGATCGGCAAGGGAGCGCCGCCAGCAATTAGATAGCGCAGGCGCGAGCCAAACAATCCACGAATTCTTTGGAACACCAGGCGCCGAAAGAGCATCATCGCCAGCGCCAGATAAGGCGGCAGCGCGCGCCCATGATGGCGCAGGTATGCCGCACGCGTCCCGGTTTTAATTGCCAGATCAAACAATTTGTGACGCGCCGTCGAAGCCTCCGCCACCGTTCGCATCACGCGGTTATAGATAATTTCCAGCACCCGCGGCACCGTCAGCACCACGGTGGGTTCCACTTCGAGCATGTTCTGTGCGATCTGCGTCAGTCCTTCGGCGAAGGCGAGCGTGCCGCCGACCGTCATCACGGTGTAGTAGTTGCCGGTGCGTTCAAACGAATGCGCCATTGGCAAAAAGGAAAAAGCGAGGTCGCGCTCGTCGAGATTCAATACGCGGGCGTTGCCGTCGCAGTTGGATAATATATTGCCGTGGCTGAGCATTGCGCCTTTGGATGCGCCGGTGGTGCCGGAAGTGTAAATCAGGGTAGCCAAATCATCGCGGCGAGCTTCGATGCTTGGCATTGCCTCAGCTTCGGTCAATTCCGCCAGCGTCATCAGCTTGAGCCCGTCGACACGGCCTGAGGCGGCCTCCGGATGCATCGCGACAATTGCCTCGACAGCCGGCGTGGAGGCGTGGATGGCAGCCACTTTCTGGACGAGGTGATCCCCAAACGCCGCTATCAGCCGCGCACCCGAGTCATTGAGCACATGATCTATCTCCCCGACGCTGCTGGTGGTGAAGACTGGTACGACCACCGCGCCAAGCCCTAGCACCGCCTGATCAACGATGATCCATTGCGGGCAGTTTTCCGCGATAATCGCGACGCGATCGCCCGCCGTGATGCCGCGGCGCTTGAGGCCGGCGCGCAGGCGCATTGCGGCGTCCGCAATCTCCCGCCACGAGTGATCATGCCAATGCTGTTGCCGTTTCTCCCGCAGAAAAACCCGCTGATCGTAATGCTCAGCCTGGCGTTCGAAGGTCAGCGGTAAGGTTGCGGCCGCGTTCGACATGCTCGCCTCTAAATCAAAGCTAAGGCAATCGATTCCAGATTTTCATATTTAGGGAAACTCTGCACAAGTCTCATTTGTCATTCTCTAAACGCAGCTCGCGGGCTCGCCTGCTCGCTACGCCTACGGCTCCGCTGATGCTGAACGGAGTCTACCGCTGGCGTAGCCGAAGGCGGAGCGAGCAGACCAGGCGGACCAAAGCGGAGCCGAGCGAACGAGTCTGTGAGGCGCGTTCAGGGTTACGAGTCCGGGAACTGCGTCGTGAGCAAGTGAAGAATCCCGGAAAAACCCCGGAAAAAAGAATAAACTCCGGGATTCTTTGCTGCGCACGGAATGACAGAGCTTTCTGGGCAATGGTCAGCGGGGTCGTCACGCAGGGGTGGTCTCGTTCAGGAGTTCGGTAGCTTCGGTGAGATCACGCGTGTCGAAGCCCTGGTTGAAACCAGCCAGCCCGGTGCCGAGCAATTCACGCGCGGCGCCGGCGTCGCGATGCCGCAACAACCGGGCTAGCGCGGTCGCCGCACGCAATTCGGGCATCCTCGCGCCCATGGTTTGCGCCGCGGCGATAGCTTCGCGCAGTGCGAGCACGGCAGCCTCTTCCGCTCCCCGCCGCCACAATAATTCGCCGCGCAAGGTGAGATTGGCGGGCCGGTAGATCAACTCTTGCGGATTGGCTTCGAGCGCCTCATTGACCGTCGCCAGCGCCGCGTCCGCGTCGCCCTGGAGCATCCGCGCCTCGGCCTGGTAGTTGAGGAACAAGGTGATGCCGACGCGGGTGCTGGTCTCAGCCATCAGTGCGAGTCCGCGCCCAATCAGTTCGAGGCCTGCGCGCGGATTGTCCGATTCGGCGCGCGCCCGCCCCAACACGATTCGTGAGATCGCGGAAAAATGCTGGAAGCCATGCTCGTCAGCGAGTGCCACCACTTGCGCCGCGATGTGTTCAGCCTGATCGGGTTCGCGTAGCAGCATGCGCAACAACGCCGCTACATATTGTGAATAGATGAAGTCAAAGGGGTTGCTCTCACGCTGATCGGGAAGCGTGTCGTTCACCCGCTGGCGCGCCGTATCCGCACGGCCCATCGCCCACGCGTTCAAACCGGCCAGTCCGAGCGCGCTGCCACGCGATCCCGTCAGCCGAATAAAGTCGGGAGCGGTGAAGTAGGGCGAGCCCGCGGCGAAATGGCGCTCAGCGCCAGCCAGGTCGCCGCAATAATAGCGCGTCATCAGTTGTTCCATATGTGCCAGCGCAAAGCTTGCGGCACCGCCCTCATGTCGCGCCAGATCGAGCACCCGGTCCGCCAGCGCGCCGGCGCTGCGATAGTCCCCTGAGCTCAGCGCGGCAGTCCAAGTGCTGGCTAAATGAGCGATGCTTTGGCGCAAATTGCCCTGCCGCTCCGCGATTGTGGCGGCGCGTGCCGCGGCCTCGGCCGCCGCTGTGGCCGAGTACCCCTTGGTAACGCCAAGGACCATTGCGAGCGCCCCCTGTACACGCAATTCCTGGCGGTCGCGCGCGGGAGATTCGGGCATTTCTTCAATTAGCGTACGCGCCCGCTCATACGCTTGCTCCGCTTCCTTGAATGCGCGTCGGGTTAGTGCGGCCGCGCCCGCCGCACGCCACGCCTCGATTGCAAGCTCGGTCTCGCCGGCCTCAGTCCAGTGACGCGCGAGCAGTTCGGGTTGGGTGCGTGCGGCCTCAGGAGATTTTTCGGCAATCGTCCGTGCAACGCGGCGATGCAGCGTGCGCCGCTGGCTTTTAAGCAGCGCCTCATAAGCAGCCTCTTGGATTAACGCGTGCTTGAACTGATAAACCGCTTCGGCTCCGGATCCTCGCGCAAACAACAGGTCCGCTTCGACTAACCGTCTCAGTGCGGCATCCAGTTCCGCGGGCGTCCCCTGGTAAACCTCGGCCAATATTTGGTAAGGAAATTCGCGGCCGATTACGGCCCCTATCTGTGCGACTTGCTTGGCGCTGCCGAGCCGATCCAGCCGTGCCATCAGAGAATCGGCCAGCGTCGCCGGGATTTGACGCGTTCCGGGTTTACTCTCCCCGCTTTCGAGCAGCGCGCGCGTCAACTCTTCGACGAATAGAGGAACGCCGCCGGTGCGTTCAACGATCGCGTCGACGGTTTCGTTCGCAAGTAATACGCTCGCGGTCACCCGCGCGACCATCTCGCGCACACCGGGCGCGTTGAGACGATTCAACGTAAGTTGCGTGTGATGAGCGCAGGCAAGCCAGGGCACGCGAAATTCCGGACGCGCGGTGTGGATTAGGAGCATTGGGATCGTCGTCGTCCGTCCGACCAACAGTTGAATCAGTTCTATCGTAGAGGCGTCGGCCCAATGCAGATCTTCAAATGCGAGCACCAGCGGCTGGATTTTCGCGAAGCCCTCGGCCCATGCGCAAAGCGTCGCGAGTAGCCGCTTGCGCTGCTGATCCGGCGTGACCAGCGGCGGCGGATAGCGGTCCGGCACGGGCAGTCCCAACAGCGGCGCAATCAGCGGTACCGCTTCGCTCAGCTTAAGCCCGGCGGGTTCGAGAGCGCGTTCGAGCGCCACCAGGCGCGCCTCCGCGGAGTCTTCCTGCCTTTGGAAACCACGCCACAGCAAATCGCGGATCGGATGAAAGGGCGTGTTTTGAAACAGTGGGGTCGCCGTCACTTCCAGCCAAATATGGCTGGTTCGGGCCAACTCGCCCCGAAAGTGGCGGACCAGCCGCGACTTTCCGATTCCCGCCTCGCCCACGATGGTCACCACCTGCCCCGCGCCTTCGCGGGTTTGTTTCCATCGGCTCCTCAAGACGTTCAGTTCGCTGGCGCGCCCGATAAACGGCGTCAAAGCACCAGTGGCGGCGGCGGCATGCAGACGGCCACGAACCCCACTGGCACGTATTACCCGAAGCAGTTGTGTAGGCTCAGTCACAC
>JBOHWM010000172.1:0-14654 GCA_050736555.1 Binataceae bacterium (SeqCode) | reverse complement strand
GATTTGCATGGAGCATTCCGACTACAGCCTCGAGACGGTGACCGCGATGGTTGCGCATGCTCACGCCGCTGGAATTACCCCGATCGTGCGCATCCCGGACCTCCAGTATGAATGGGTCACACGGCTTCTAGACACTGGTTGTCAAAGCCTCATTCTGCCGCACGCGCGCAGTGGTGCCGAGGTGCACCGCTTCATCGAACTGGCCAAGTACCATCCCGAAGGCCGTCGCGGGATGGCAATATACCTGGGGCCGAGCACCAACTATGAAGACGTCGCGCCGGCGGATGCGATGGCGCATGCCAATGCCAACACGTTACTGGCTGTTTTGATCGAAACAAAGGAAGCCGTCGAACAGCTCGACCAGATGCTGGTGTCTGGTGTCGACTTGGCGTTGGTCGGTCACCAAGACCTTGCCCAGAGTCTTGGGATTCCCGGCGATTACCGGAATCCGCTGATACGCGCCGCGACCGACAAGGTTCGCCAATTGTGCCAGGAGCGCGGCATCGCGTTGGCCGCCGCGGTTAATCAGCCCGACGACATAGCGTCGGCGACTAAGGGTGGCGCACAATTCCTACTCTACGGGACGGACTTGGTGCTGATGCGGCGCGAGGCCGAGCGCGCCACCGCCGCCTTGGCATCATTGCGGAATAACAAGCCCACGTAACGAGGTCGGCGAGAATAACCGCTCAATCAGAAGAAACTTCGATTTTCTTGGTGGGCGGTGCTGGTTTCGAACCAGCGGCCCCCGGCTTGTAAGTGGTGTTCCAGCTAAAACTTGCCGACGCGATGTGAGATTACTTGGTAATAGTCACGATAACGGAAGCCCTTGGCAGAGTGACTGTTGTATTCTAGGACGATCTGATCCAGTGATATGGAGTGCTATGTGCTGATATCGCGATAGGACACAAATCTGGGCACACATGGCACAAAATTGGGCACAGTGTTTCGGCGCTGTGGAGTAGCGAAAGAGCGAAACGATTTGTCGTCGTTAGGAAGGAACTGACGGCGTGGCGATGTGTTCGATGCCGCTGCGCTCGCGACGATCACCGCCAATCTCGATAAATTCACATCCACGAAGGTTTCTCGGGATCTCATCGGCCATCAGCGTGGCTTGCCAACACGGGATCGAGCAGTGCCGCAGCTTCAGCATAACTCGCGCGCAGATCCGGGCCGACGCCGGCCTCCTTTGCCAGCTTCCGGTACGGTATCGTCCAATCCGCCGGCGGGTGAGGGAGGCGATCCGGAAGACTTGTTGACGCCTTCTCTCGAAGATTCCAACGAGCGCACAGTGGAGACGCGCCGCGTCCAGCATCATCAGCTGCTCTCCTGAATAGCCTGACGAACAAGACGCTCGACTCGGCCTCCACGCGTTTTCGCAGTGGAAGGGAGCTTTGATTCGGTTGCCATGCCCGGTCGAGTACCTGGCCCGCAGCGGCAATTATCCGCTCTGGAGCTGTTCCCGTTCCGGCTGCATCGACGATGGCGCGCGCGGGCGCGGTCAGCCGGACTCCATCGCGGACGACAACTTCGGACTTGCCGAGGTGCCGCGTAGTCGCGTGGATCGCCTTTGGATGCTGAACGATAGCGCCGTGCTCTGGGGACACAGTGAGATGAACGGCCTCCGGCACCACGTCGGAAAGACCAAGAATGTCGAGCGCACTCTCGTGTGACACCATAGCTACTTCTTTCTCCGTCGCGAGCCACGCGGTGATTACATCCTGGCGTGGTGAACTCGGATATTCGTGAAAGCGATAGAGCCCTGGACGGACGCGGAGGACATGACCCGACTTGGCGTGATGAGCAAGGGGCGTCTTGCTGAACCCGCGCTCCCGCGCCTGAATCGCAGTGAAGTATCCACCCTGCTCGGAGGCAAGCTCAAAGAGCCGCGCGTGGCTTGGTTTGCTACCGCCATTTCAACTGATGTCATGCACAGGTCAAATCATACTTGACCTTTTCATGACGCCAACACTGGGCACAAATTGGACGTCGCGCGCCCGACTTCTGTTAACGCGAAATCTGGTCACGTCCGCGCCGTCGCGGTTGGTAGCGCATTTCTGCGAAAAAGCCCAATTTCACGTTGCATCTTGCTACGCAAAGTAGCGCTTGGTTTTGCGTGCCTAAGGATGGCCTCGCCGCTTCGATGAACCTTTCAGTCCCCTCCTCATCGGGGAGAGCGGTGCAGCGCATCTTTGACGCCATTGATCCATACCCGCGCCGCGGCCTGTTTCAGTCCCCTCCTCATCGGGGAGAGCGGTGCAGCGCAGCTGGTAGTAAGAAAGCCGCTATGAAACGAGTGCGGGAAAGTTTCAGTCCCCTCCTCATCGGGGAGAGCGGTGCAGCCGCCGGATTTGCCCAGTAAAATCGCGGGCTTTCCCCGCTCCGAACATACCATTCTTCCGCAACAGTCCGAATCGCTTCAAATTCCGCCTCATTTGCGAAATTCCTTACCAAATATCGTCGCAGTAGTTCCGAAACTCACAAGCAATGCACCGTGCGCGCGCCGACGTGGGTTCCGGCATCCTCTCGTCGTGCACGAAGCCCCTAATCTCATCGATGGCCGAAATCACCTCCTTCCGCAAATCATCGCCAATCTCGATCCGTGTCAATTCCTTGGATGGCACCAGGTACACGAAAGCGGCCGGCACGGGGCGCCCCAGGTTCTCTTCGGTCAGAAGCGCGTAAGCCGTTAGTTGGATGCGATGGTTGCGGCGGACGCCACCGTCGGTGTCCTTGAAGTCCACGGGATAGCACGCGCCGTCTGTCACGATCAGCAGGTCAAGTTTTCCGGCGAGTCCGAGACGCTCGGATGTGAGCCACACACCGAAGCGCCGCTCTCCGCGTTCGAGGCCGTAGCGGCGAAAGCCGCGCCGCTTCTCCATCGCCTCGACCGCTGCTTCGATGTTTCTACCACGTTCCATTTTGTAAGTGCGGGTGAATTCCACCGGCATGACGTGTTGATAGTAGACAATCCTTTTGCAATAGGCCCACTGCTTGAGGTCGGTCGCAGTGAGCGGAAGTGACTGTTCGATATACGTAGTGGTCTCAAAGATTTTCGGGGTGCACGGCCTGAACAATCTCGCGTTTCGCGGCAGCGTCTTTTCCGCACATCTGCAGCATCATTACCTTGCCCTCGTTATTGCCGAGAGTATCGCCGAGTCGGACAAACATCTCGTTGCGCCGCGTCGCATCGAGCGGGCCGCTGAACACGCTGTACTGAACGTGGTCGAGTCCGTAATCCTTGCAAACGTCCGCGATCTTGAGGCGGGTGCGATCGCTGGTAATGTCGTAGATGATCACGGTGAAGAGTTCCTGTCCTCTCATTTGGCTTCACTGCGGCGCGGCTTGGGCTTTAGATTCAGACTTCTGCTCAATGCTAATTTCGACATTGCCGAATCCTTTGGAGCGATACCCGCCGAGATTCTGAATTGCCTGAATTCGACTGAGCACAAACTCCGCGATAACCTTCTGGCTGGACCATTCGCCGTCGGCAAGCCAAGCATCGCCTTTCGTCGGTTCTTCTAGAGGGCGTGGATGGCCGAGCTGCCATCCCAGGAGATCGTCACTGATCAGTATCTGGAGGATTCCGAGAAATTTCGTGTCGGGAGGAACCAACTGATAAGAGCGGTTAGTTCCCTGCATGCCGGTGCGGCTGGTGCGTTCGACACGAGCCGAGTAGAGCTCGTCGTAACGGACGTCCGTGAAGAGGAAGGGGATGCTCGCGAAGCCAACAAGACCTTGAGCACCGAGAATGTAACATGCCGGGCATATGCCATCGCCGCCATCCGGGTAACGACATGCGCGTGCGCGATAACGGCCTTCCCGGACGAGGCGCTGCTCGTCGCGGGAGAGTTTGGCTGACGGGATACAGGGCTGGAAGGGTAGTTTGTCGGTCAGCCATCTTTTGCCACTACGATCATAGAAGGTGTCATTGAGGTGCCGCTCGATCTCACCCCGCAAGGCACCTTTCAGCGAGGGTCCAGGCAAGCAAATTCGTCCGCCAACCACGGCAACGGGGTTGTCCGCTTCGGAGAGCGGATCTTCTTTGCCGCCGATGCGTAGAGGACTGATAGACGTAGCCGTAACCGTGTAGCGGTTGGTCGTTATCATCGCGGGGCTCCTTTTGACGGGCCAGAGCCTGTGGGTTGAGAGATGGCGCCGAGCACTTTGAAGACGGCTCGACCGAGAGCGCGCCGTTGTTTTATGGCGGCGCAATCGCCCATCAGGTCAAGCACTTTCAGGAGTGCTGATGCTTGCTCTCGGGAGTCGTCACGATTCTGTTTTTCGATTAGATAGAGCCGAGTTGCCCCGAAGCCATCGCGCTCGAAAACCTCGCCGACTACATTGAGCCGATTGGAGGTGAAATGCGTACCGGTGATCTCACGGTGCGCCCGGATTTTTTTGATCAGTTCTTCGATTGGATCGCTCATTCGGATTCACCCTTGGAATCGAGAATTATTGGGTACGCGACTATCGTAGAGCCATCGAAAAGACTCTTAACGTAAACTCCGGGCGAGGCGTTAGTTGAAGAAAACAGATAACCGTACCTTGCCGTGAGAACATTGCGCACCCCGAATACGGTTTTCACATCCTGAGTATCAGGAAGACGAACGCAGAGCCTGCCACGGCTTGGATTGCCGCAGGTTACCTCTTTCTCAAATTCGATCTCGCAGCGTCCGAACCCCTTGGACCTCATCGCTCCCATCGAGAACTGAAGCATTGGTGGGTACCGAACGCTGTCGTTCATCTTGGCGATAAACAATTCCGCATTGACGTTCGCGAAATATTCGATTTGAAGCGGAATCACGCTGATGAACCTACTGCGGTCGTGAGGCGCAAAGGTGAGCGTCTCGAACCGATTGAAGCCGGAGTTGCCCGGTAAAAAGCGAGCGACCGCGTGAACCGGCGAAGCCGTGCCCAAGGCGTTGGTCAACGCACCGCTGAGGCTGGTGTAGCGAAAGACCGGTGAGCAGGGCCGGAAGACACCGCCACGGATTCTTTCGCCCAGACATAGGGTCTCGGCGCGAAGGTGATAGCGCAGAAAGGTTTGCGGTTCCGGCATCGTTCGTCCGCCGTTACGTTTCGGCCAGGTTGGCCAGCGTCATCAAGCTCTCGAAATCCATACCAAGGGGCAAAATGCGCCGCAGTTCTTCCATCGTTTGATCCCGCTCGCGCCTGTCGTTCAGCATGATTTCGGCAAGTGCCTTCGAAGTGCGGGCGATGGAGCGAAGCCGGTGAAATGAATGGCGACCACCCTGCCTGATCACCCGGACCAAAGCGTCCAGATGGTTTATCGGGATTTCAGCTTTACCGCTCCCTATGAGCTGAACGGCCACGGAGGTCTGCGAGCTTTCCAGGAAGCGCCAGTTGGCGAAGAACGGATGCTTGGCCGGAGAGATCGAGAGCGCGAAACGAACCGGCGTGACTTCGAGTTCGAGGAGTTTAGGGAAATGCGTGGCAAGGAGATCATGGTGGATTTCGAGCAGGCGAATCGCGCCAGACGCTTCCGTCAGTTTGACGCATACCATTCCCTCGTCGACTTCCTCGACGTTCGCCTGACCGAAGGCATCGGTGAGCCGTCTTAGCCAGTAGCCAAGCGCCCGCTCGTAGTCGGCGATAAAGTCGGCGAGAAGAGGCAGTCGGACCGATAGTTTACGGGAGAGCAAGTTGTCGGAAATCCTGCTCGCTTGCGCCTTTATATAGGCAATATGAAGCTGCCGCAGCGCCTCTTCGAGCTCTAATAAATCGATAGTGATTCGCGCCCAAGCGACTTTGCCGGTATCCCATCGCGCAAGCCGCGACAAAGCTGGCGCGACGCGACGAAGATCAAAACAGCGAGCGCAGAGGCGCTCTTCGGCCCATTCGTCCAACCACTCGGCGAGTCGCGTTCGATCGGGCTCGTCGAAGTCATGGGATCGCACCGCCACCCATGACATCGAGGAGATGCGAGTTCGAGCGTTGGGTGACAAGTCGGCTCGGCCGGCCAGGAAGTCGGCGGGCCAGCGATGCTGGCCATGCGCCATCTGGCAGTTTTCACACAGCGGCGGCTCGATTACGTCCGGCAGCGCGGGATACAGAGCCGAGGACCGACCTTTGCTCAGTGCGTCATCGACACCGATCGAATTCAAATCGCCGAAGGTGTGTTGTTGCGCTTTCACCAGGGAGACGGTGAAGCCGTGCTTTTGAAAACTTTCAACTAAGTCATCAGCCGCGGTATCTGAGAGAAAGAACCCCACAATATTATTCGCATACTGAATCAGCACGTTATCACCGAAGCGGGACACGGCTTCCGCGATCGCTTGGCGGCGCGCGCTAAAGATCGCGAGATCGCGGGTGCGAAAGGGCTGCTGCGAGAATTCTACTTTGAGAGACAAGAGCACGATTCGCTCGTGTTCCACTGCTTTAAAAGCCGCTCCCCAGGGGCGCTGTCTTCTGGCTGCGTCCCAAGCGGCCGGCCGCAGAACTCGAAAGAGCTTTCCAGTCAGGACGGAGTGAGAATGAAGTGTCGCGACGTTCAAGCCGGGTACGGCGCATTCTGCCCGAGTGTGAAGTATTCGCGAGTATCGCTCATCCGTGGTCTCCCAGGCTGGGTTTCCGTTCAAGTGCAAAATTAGTTTCTTTAGTTCCTCAGTTTGTTTGAGGCGCAAGTCGGGTTCGGTTTTGCCGGTCCACAGACAATGGCGCCCATAGATCGACTGTCCGGCTACCTCCTTCTCGGGAAGGCGCCGCATACTGGCCGCAAGCCCGTCGGCCAGAGAGACGATGAACCAGTCGGGCGAGTTCGGAAAATGGGCAAGGCGCAGTTCGCGCACATCATCTTTTCGGTAGATGGATGCCCATATGGGAGAAGCGAAGTTCACCTTCCACTCGGGGTCGATGCATTTCTCGAAATCATGAGGCTCTTTCTCGAACCCGCCATCCGCGCGACGACGCTGGAGGCCGAGCGCGAACCAGTTGACGATTTTTCCGATATCATGAAACTCGGCTATAGACATTGTGTCACTGGATTCGTTCGCTTCCGGGATACGCATAAAGTGTCGCCCGCGTCACTTTCACCACTTGAAGGAAAAGGCCTTGTAGCGCCCTTCGCCACGCAGGGCCGACGCGAGATTGCGTGCCTGAATTTGCACCACGGACTTAAGCTTGTGACGCTGGCCGCGGAAGTTGACCTCGCTTTCCAGCCGCTCCAGCACGAGTTGTGCGATGGTGCGTCGGCTTGAGTCGGTAAGCATTCCTCCTTGAGTCTCAATCGAGGTGCCCTTGCCAAGTGCGGCGACTACCGCGCGATCCACGACTGGCTGGCGAAACTCCTCGACCATATCGAGAACGAGGGAGGGCTTCCCGGGGCGATCGACGTGAAGAAAGCCGGCGAACGGTTCCAGTCCCGCGTTCATAATTGCGCCCCAGACCTGCGTATAGAGCATGCCATAGCCATAGTTGAGCGCGGAGTTGACGGGATCCGTGGCGCCGCGATGCTCCCTTGTGTCGAACTCGACTTCCTTTGGAAGCAGGAGCCGAACGCCGCTCCAATAATTTCTGCCCGAAGAGCCCTCGATTGCGAGCAATGCCTCGCGAGCCTCGTTGATATTTGAGGCGGAGATTTTGGCGGCGTTGTTTCGCCCTTTAATTAGCCGAATAGCTGTCTCCGAGAGTTTTGCAAAAACCTCAGGATCGGCGGTCTTGAGATACTTACCGAAATAGCGGAGCAGGGCCGCTTGATTACCGAGTTTGCCTCGCATGACGGCCTTGGCAAATTCGACGCCGCGCTCATCACCATAAGCGGCGAGTTGCTCGCGGCGCGTGAGCACTGTGGCAGTCAACATCGGCGAGGAAAGCATCGCGAAGGGCTTGCCGCCGCGAGTCAGGAAGGAGAGACGGATTCCGCGCTCGCAACAAGCTTCGATCAAGTCGGTTGAGATTGAGACTCCGTTGGACGCGACCACGATATGGCCGACGCGGAAAAGTGGCAGCTCGATTTGATCGGCGGACGATTTAGGCGGTCGCGCCGCACCGTTGGCGCCGAGGTGCCGGAGCGGTTCAGGAGGATTCTTTTCACCGCTGGACGTGACGACAGTTAGAGTTGGACGGCGATTTTCGGCTCCGAGCGGGAGAAAAAGCTGCGGACCGCCCTCGATCAGTTCGAGCTTGGGTTTCGGTCCGCGTACGACGAGGCGATCGCCTTTTTTGGCAAGCATCACGCCGTAGTCGGAGACGACCACGCTATCCATAAGTTTCCCCGCGCGTTCGAATTTACGATTCTATATTTTATTCGCGACTGTACTCCGTAAATCCTGGTCCCGTATTAACTATTCCGATCGGCACAATTGTTTCCACGAAACGACGGTGCTGCTCTCTCTTTGGACGCTTCTGAGTAAAAGAGCTCAGGGTTTCGAGGTCGGCTTGGGGACCGAAATCGTCAAGCGGAACAATGTGCGCGCGTGCGGGAGGGTTCCAAGTTCCTCCTCGCGGAACGGGCTGCGTGAACTCGGAGCCGAGATCGACCAGCCGATACAAGCTCACAAAGCGCACGAAGGAACCGCGCTTACCGATATACGAGACGAGCGGTAGCAGCTCGGTCAACTTCCCAGCGAGGGCGTCGTCGCCTCCCGCAAGATCGAAAGCCCATCTAGTCAATCCATGCAGATAAGCAACTTCGCGATACGCGATCGTTGAACTGTAAGGGCTGCGTGAATTTGGATCGCGCGCCTCTTGGCGAACCTTTACGAATGTATGAGTAACGATCGCGGTTGGAGCCGGTGCTATTCGAACCTCGACGCCGACGAGGTCACGTAGCACCGCAGCGCAATCTGATTCCGGCAGACCAGCCCGAAAGGCGGCATCCACCAGGGCCATCTTGATCGCATAGGGAGTCGGAATGACGAGAGTGCGCCCTACTGAGCTGGTAGCGAGGCTTACCTTGAGCGAAAAGAGGGATGTCGGCTCGAATTCCGCAATGAGCCATCGACCCGGGCCGACGACGCCGGCCACGGGAGCGGAAGCCTGTAATGCGGCGCTGCGATTCGCGTAGAAAGCATCGTCTCGTAATTTTTCAGTTTCAGCTTTACGAGCCATGGTTTCAACTCGGAAGTTCGACACCGCTGGCAAGCTCGGCAAGGATGCGAACGCCGTCGGCGAGCGATGCGAATTGCGTAACATGCACGCCAGCCGGTTTGATGCCGTTCAGAACATCAGCGGCCTTCTCCATCTGATCGCGATATTTGTCATGGAGCGGGCTGACCGTGGGCGCGGGTAACGAGGTTGCGGAGGTGGCGATAGCACCTTCGCAGTTGACGATATGGGGGTTTTGGGTATTGCGTTGCGCGCCGGACGGCTTGAGCAGGGTCGCGGCCAGAGCGTGGATGAGGGCGGTGGCGCGTTTTTGGCGTGAGGCAGCATCGACCACATACTGGCGCGTAATATCATTGAGGCCGATTCTATATAGGTCAAGATTGCAAATGAGCGCATAGACCCCAGAAGAGGCGGGGCGATGAAAGATCGCTTGCTTGCCGGAAACGGTATCGCCACCTGTGGACACCCCGCGTCCTTCGGGAGCGTACTTAACGTGGAAATACTGCTCGGTGGCGGTGAGAGGATCGCCGTCAGCTTTTGAGGGGAGACCGACTACCCAACCGAACTCGGCCACGGATTTGCGCCCGACGGAGCGGCGGCCGCGCGTAACTAGCGCTCCGGCCATGTCGGTGAGACTGCATTCGGTCAGCATGCGCGTCATGATTTCGGATTCTGTGACCTTGCCGGCGCAGAATTCCTCGAAGGGCTTGTTCAGCTCATTGATGCGGTCGGCGGAATAGACTTTGGCTCCGGGTGAAAGCGGCTGTTTCGCGTCTTGCAACAAGGGCACCAGGTGTTCAACGAGAATATGCTTGAACATGTCACCGCTGACAGCGTTGACGATCGCACGGCTGCCAGTCTGATCGATGATATGGACCATGCGGGTCTGTTGTTGATTGCCCTCAGTGCCCTCGCTGTTGAGGTTATGCAGATCGAGAGTGACGCGTGCGGAAATGGATAGTGAGTTGATTTGAGCCACCGACTTCCCCTCTAGTTTTGTTCGTGTTCAACGGTTGCGGCATCGTCTAAGCCGGACGTGTCCGGATCTTTCGTCACGCGGCATGAGCCGAACGCGCAAAGCATTGGTCCAACGATAGAGGCCTTATGGTTCTCGATCAGTGTGACGAGGGACGAGAATTCATCGGTCGTGATATTGCGAGGTGCGGGCTTGTTGAGTTCGCGGCGGCGGGCATTTTCGACGTTATACCTGGAAATAAAATCGGCAAGGGTTTGGATGAGCGGCGCGTTTCCCGGCAGACTGCTCTTGCGCCGCAGTTCAGGGAGTAGATCATAGCGTATTTCTCTATAGTCAGGGCGGTTCATGGCCTTTTGTGCCTGCGCGTTAACAGTCGCACTTCGGATTGCCGCGGCGACGGCCTGGAACCCGGGGTCATTGAGAACCGGGGTGAGCTTTGGGGCATTTTGCATAAGCAACCTCTTGAAATTGTCAGTCGAGAATTGAGCAATTCTGCGTTTCTGTTCTCGCGCTCTAAGGACGAGCGCCCCATACCGCGACATGAAATCGATAAGGGTAAGAATCGAGCCTTCGCTTCTAAGTTCCAGAAAGCGCCGGTACAGAATGAGAAGTCCAATCTCATCCGAATGGTCGTCCTGCAGTGAGCGCACGACGCGCTGGTGCTCCTCAAGGATCGACAGAAAGACTTCAGCGTCGGCGGGCCGATTGAGAATGAACCACCCTGGAATCGCTAGAACCGCCATCGAGGACACGGCTTTGGCGCTCCCAAGCGACTGATATTGGGTGACGGAGATGCCGGAGATAATATCCGCGGGGCTTTGTCCGAGCAGTGACAATCCGGGTATGGGAATGATATCTCGGTTACGATATTCCTCGGAGCGCTGAATCAGTATCTCCGCAAGTTTCAGGGTGGCCAGGCTATCCAGCTTGGGTGGACCGCCGAATATGCCTGCCTGACGTAGTTGGCCACATACTTCCTTCAAGCCACCGACTGAGACATTGGCGGGTACAGGGCACAAGAGGCGAACGTTTTCCGCTTTCGGGCCATCGAAGAAGGGACAGGCAACGGCGAAATAGCCGCGGTAGCGCATCCATTCGATGAAAGGGTCGGTCCAATCCTCTTTGGTCTTGTCGTTGCGGCCGACGCTATCGGGCTTGAGACGTGAATAGCCCTTGGTGGAGTTGGGCGAAAAGAGCTGCACCGAATTGGCGGGCCAATCCAGCCCGGATGGTTCAAACGAAGCAACTGACTCGAGCGCAGCGGAAATCACGTGCGAGAACTCGGCAGGTTTCATCCGGACAATCTGAGCGTACACGCGGTTGCTGGTCTCGTCGCCTTGCAGCGTGTTGAGGACCTGAAGCAAGCGCCAGTCGGGTCGCGGTTGGTCTTGCTTGAGTAGTTCCTCGATTTCGGGACCGAGCGATTTTTTCGATTTGCCCTGCGCCAGTTTTTTGCGGCGGTCGGACTTCGCTTTCTCGACTTTGTAATCGACGAAATCGGTGATGCCTACCGGCACCTCCACGTTCTCGTTGGCTTTCAGGAACGGATAACCGGGGGACTGAAGAACGCTGTTGACGAGAGCCGCTGAGATCTCGAATCCCATTGCAGCTTCATGGATGCGAACTGGAGAATCGGAGGCGCCGGCGAGGAGGTCGGCGAGTCCAACCGCGGCGAAGACGTCGCCGTGAGTACCGGTCGTCCGCGGCATGACAAATGTTTTACTTCCTTCATTCACGGCATGACCACTCCGATGTGGCGCGTTGATCGGCGAGCCGCAGCGTGCGCATCAGATATGCGACCAGCGGCCACCATCGTTCGAGGTTGTCGAGACTAGTTGTGGCATCCACCCAAGGTTTCAAAATTCCACGTTTGTCACGCTGGGAAGCGAGAGTGACAAAGGTGCTCGCTTCCGGCATCTGTCCGATGATCTGAGCAAGCTCAATGGACCAGCTATCGGCTAGGGGAAGAATTCCTAGATCCATATCGGAACCCTTCGGCACGAAGGCTCCATGGTGCGCGAGAATGGCCGCGGCACATGCCGACGCAGCAATGGAGCGACGGCGTTCCGGAAGATTTATCAGCAAGTTGCCCAAGACCGCCAAGGCATAGAAAGCACTGGTGGCGGCATGAGGTGGGCGGGAGAAGCCCAAAGCGTGGGAGCGCATTCGGTCGGCGGCATTGTCGTAATCGTAATCCGTATGCGCGAGTGGGCCGGGCATGACATACGAGTCATTCTCCAGTTTCGCTTTCTGATAGCGCTCCGCCCACTCCTGCCATTTCGCCTGTAGTTTGCCGAGGTCGTGCAATAGTCCGCATGCGCGTGCGAGTGAGCGCATTTGTTCGATGTCGAGATCGAAGCACGACTTGAAGCCAGCCGCGCTAAGGCCGTCGGGAAAGCCGTCACGGACGAGCCGGGATTCGGCTTCAGCAGCCACCATCCGCCCATGGTTGACCCACAATTCCTCGCGGTAAGGCGGCCAACCGGGCCGTGGCGGTTCGATTCGAGGAGGGCTTGGCAGGCCGGGTTGGCCAAGGCGCAAACCGAGTTCTGAACTGTAGCCCGCCATCTCGGGACGCAAGCACACCGCGTAAGTGGCGGCGAGACTGGCGCGGTTTTGCAGCGGTCGCCAGGGTTGCTGCTCGTCGCCGCTCCAATACCATCCGATATTCGAGTTGTCGTTAAGCAAAGGGGCGATCGACCAGCGCGACAATGAGACGGATTCCAGTCGTGCCGGCGATTCCGGTGGCGCCCCCCCGGCGACCAGGACCCGGATCGATTCGCTGTCATCGCCACGAATCAGATGGGCGACACCGATTGGCTCGCGCTGGATCGTGTTCTGAAAAATGCATTCCTTAATCTCTTTGATTCTCGAACGGTAGCCGGGAAAGGTTGACGCTGCATCCAAACTCCCGTGGACGCACTGGACCCATTCGGCGATCAACGCAGGGTCGAGATCACTTGCACTATGCTGAGAGAGTAACTCGCGTGTGGCGGTAATTGCTGGGTCTTCGTGGCTGAGGTCACCATACGGGAGCCATGACAAGGGAACGTCTGGGAGGCGGTAGACGTGAACGGTACCCACTTCGCCAGCGAATCGGGCGCATCGTCCGGCGCGCTGTGCGAGCGAGTTCATCGGGCAAAGTTCGGTGTGCAGGTGCTCACACGAGATATCGATTCCCGCTTCGACCACTTGAGTAGCGATTAGAATGGCGGAACCAGCGGCTTCCTTGCCGAAAAGCGTCTGAAGCCGCCTTTCGATTTGATGCCGGTCGTCCTTGAAGAATCGTGAGTGCAGCATGACGACCTTAACGACGTCGCGGCCGGCGAGCTTGCTGCGAAGATCTTCGAATAGAATTTGGGCGCGTCCAACTGTGTTGACGATCACGATGGAACGCCGGTTATGGGCGCCCAGGATCGCCTCGGCAGTCAGCGGAGCGACTTCCACGACGAGCGATCGCCGCACCGTGCTGACGGTCGGCAATGAATCGTGCATCGCATGCAGCTCAACGTCACCGTCGGGAATGGATACCGCGTCGAGCGCCGAGCGTAATAGCTTTTCGAGCGGGTCTGTGGCCGTCGCGGTCATCCAGACCGATTGGCATAGGCCGCTAAACAGTCGAAATGCAGAGACCGCGGTGAGGAAGGCCCTTGAGGGCGGCATCAGGTGAAATTCATCGAAGACAACGAGTGCGCCCACGATCGCGGCGGCGTTGATATTGTGCAGGCGCCCCGAGAGACCATAAGGGCTGCACAACAGGCCGCTCAGGACTTGATCGTAAGTCGTGACGATGATGCGGCCGCGATCGAAGAACTGGTCGTCGGGCTGCTCGCCGGTCTGAAGCGTCACGAACGGATGCGTGGTTTCACGCCTGCCTTCGATCACCGCATCAACCGGCTTGCCGAGTTTTGCTGCGAGGCAGCGGGCTTCGCGGTAAATGCCGTTGGCTAGCGTACGCAGCGGAAGTGCATAGATAAGGCGAGCGGGCGGTGCAGTCCAGTCGTCGCAAAAAAACGGCGTAATCGCGGCCAAGGTTTTCCCGGCCCCGGTAGGTGCCCGAACGATAACGCTCCGCCCGTCGAATAAGAATTGCGCTACTCGCCTTTGATACTCGTAGGGCGGATAACCCGTGAGTGTTTGAAAAATCGCCTTATAGCTTTCGTCGGAGAATCTCGTAGGAACCCCCCTTAAGTGATTATCCAGCGGAGTTGCGCATCACCGATGCCTTCAATCCCCTCCTAATCGGGGCGATGTTGCGATCACAGCGATCCTTACGCCAACAAAGTTTCAGTCCCCTCCTAATCGGGGTATTGCTTCACGTCATCGCGAGTTGCCCGCCACATACCATCGGAGTAGCGTCAGATTCAGCACGAGAGATGTTCGAATCGCTGGGTTTTTCAATCGGAGCGGGTGGGATTCGAACCCACGAGCCTGCCGGGCTGCGCGATTTTAAGTCGCGTGACTTTAACCACTCGTCCACCGCTCCATTTTAGCTCAACAACATCACGGCAGAATCGTGAATCTAATCTATAGAACGTCGTGGCTTAGGTCAAGCCCTTTGTTGGCATTGGAACCTGTCTCAGATAAAATCTCCCCAGCCCAAATGTCACGC
>JBOHWM010000171.1:0-2192 GCA_050736555.1 Binataceae bacterium (SeqCode) | reverse complement strand
GGAAGGAAGGTTTAATGCCCTAGATTTAGCTTTGACCGGCTGTTTGGACCATGCGCCGCCGGTCTTTTCGAGGGAGTTTTTACAAATTACAGAGCGTCGCCTAAGCTCGGATTTCCCGCCTAATCTTCGTACCAAGCCGCGAGGAGGGCTCGGCCGTTGGGAATTCGGCGATAGATCGCGACGATCCGTTTGCGCGTACCTGCGAAAGTTCCGGTTGCGTTGATCGCGAAGAAATGGCCCCGCACGGTCAGCATTTGCGTCACTTGGTTTCCGAGTGTGCCGAGGCCGGGCAGGTTGCCGATATCAGTCACTGTGGTAAACGGATGTTTTGCCCTGGCGTCGACAATTTCCTCGACCAATTGTGGATTATTCTCCAGCACCGGGCTCAAGGCTGACAGCACCTCGGGCGGGGCGGTGTTGGCGTTCACAAGCGGCTCCGGCATCACGGTCAAATATCGCGCGAGTCGCATGAAAGTGGCGTCGGTAATGCCCTTGACCGCACGCAAGTCACCGATGGTCGGCATCGGTCCGTTGCGCGGCTCGTAGGGAGGGTTGAGGCGTAGATAGTAATCCGCCTCGGCACCACCCGGACTGGTAATTCCGTCAGGATCAAGCCAATCAGCGATCGCGGGGATGATCGCCGGAGTGACGCCGATATTGCCGCACAGCCGCGCCAACACGGCGGCAAACGACGGATTAACCTGCCCGGTTTCGAAATCAATCAGCTCATGGAGATAAAGCTTGCGAGCCTCGTCCACGACGGTCACGGTGATCTCCCCGCCGGCAATTTTTAACGGCCGGAACGGCTGCGCCCATGGCGCGCTCAGCGTATCGTAGGGGACGCGCCCATGCGGCTGATTGAGCGAACCCTCCGCCAACAGCGCGAGGCCGATCGCGACGCCCGAGCGGGCCAGGCATGCCGCACGCAGTTCGTTTGCTTGATTGGCGCTGGCGCGGTAATTCAACGCGGCGGTGGTGGTGAAATCGACTACCAGGAGCGACATCAAGGCCACCGCTATCATCGTGACCAACAGCGCGATTCCGCGCGGGCCTGTGCTTGGCACGTGCAATGTGATTAGCGCATAGCGCGCCCGCCCGTTTGCGGCAAGCGCGCCGTTTGTCCATTACGAACTTCGGCTGTTAATTGTTCAATACCACGTGCGACTCGACTCGTACGCGTAATCATCCAAGGAGCCGATGATGGAACCGAGCAATCCGATTGTGCGGCGCTGGCGTGACGCGGCGCGCGACGACTACGAAGGCTTTTGGGCGCGTGCCGCCGATCAACTTCACTGGTTTCGAAAATGGGACCGCGTGCTTGAATGGGAACGGCCGAGTTTTCGATGGTTCAGTGGCGGACAGACCAACCTGAGTTACAACTGTCTTGACTTGCAAATCGCGCGCGGTCGCGCCGGCCATGCCGCCTTGATTGCCGAGCATGAAGATGGTGACCGCCGCGTCTTCACTTACGCGCATCTGCTCGACGGTGTGAAACAGATCGCCGCTGCCTTGCGCGCTCTGGGCGTCAAACGTGGCGACCGCGTGGCGATCTATATGCCGACCGGACCCGAAGCGATCATGGCGATGCTGGCGGCGACCAGGATCGGAGCGATGCACCTGGTGGTTTTCGCCGGTTTCGGCAGCGGCGCGCTGGCGGAGCGATGCCGTCTGGCGGGTGCCCGTATCCTGCTCGCCGCCGACAGCACATCGCGCAAGGGTAAGCGCGTCGATTTGTGGAAAATCGTAAAGGACGCCCTCGCGCACCCGGATTGTCCAGTGGAAAAGCTGGTGCTGCTGACGCATGACGCCGCGCCCGCTGACTTGAACCCCAGGCGCGACTTGCTATGGCAGGATTTCCTCGCGGCCGGACGTGGCTATCCAACCGATCATGAAGTCATGGAGGCCAACGAACCGGCCTTCGTGCTGGCAACTTCCGGCACCACCGCGACACCCAAGCTCGCCGTCCATAGCCATGGCGGCTACCAGGTTGGAATCCGCAGCACCACGGCATGGTGTTTCGGACTGCGGCCCGACGAGGTCTGGTGGTCCACTTCGGATATCGGCTGGATTGTCGGCCACAGTTATATCGTTTACGCGCCGTTGCTCTTTGGATGCACCACGATCGCCTATGAGGGCGCGATCGATCATCCGGACCCCTCTACCTTCTATCGTATCGCCGCGCAAAACCATGT
>JBOHWM010000170.1:0-7171 GCA_050736555.1 Binataceae bacterium (SeqCode) | reverse complement strand
CGGGTCGGATGGCTTCTGCGGCCGACGATAAAAATGCCGCATCCAATCTGTGCGAGCTCTTGAAAAATGCGGATGAGTTCCGCGCGCGTCACAGGGCGATGGCCTATTTTTAAATACGTCAGGCTATCGACCTTGCTCTCCATGCGATTGCGCTCGCGACGTCTGAAATCATCCAGCATCGCGCGCGCGGCCGCGTTCTGATCGTAAAGTTCGCGCAGTTTCTGCCTTCTGACATCCTCCGTATAATTAATGTAATTACCATTCGCGCTCATGATGCTATCATTCTTAACCTCCTGAGGAACCCGCCGTGTAAAACCTAATTCCCTTAAAGAGGGGATATCCGAGCTTAGTTCAACATTCCCGGATCGTCTTCATCCTCGTCGTCGGCGGCTGCATCTGGCGCGTCATCTTCATGGAAAACGCGCGGCCAGTCAGCCGCATTGGCTTCAGCCAGTTTCTCGAATTCAAACAGGGCGTTACCGAAAAATCGGGAGATTTCCGCGAATTTCCTACCTGATGCCGGATAATCTTGAATGGTTTGCGAACAAATCGCCGCCGCCTGGCTGATAGCTTCCAATTGAAGTGCGAGAATCTTGTTCATCGAAACCCCTCCGCCTTGTTGGCCCTCGCCTGAGCGAAAGCGCCGCTCGGCTGTTCATCAATACTATAATAAGACGACGTAATCGGTCAAATAAGGATTTTATTCCTCTCCCTCTTTAATTCTGGACGCGACTCTCGGATTCGTTATTCCGAACGTGGCTCGCCAACTCACCGGCTCGCTTCGCCCGCGGCCCCACTGATGCGCGTTCGGCTCCACTGCGCTTCGCCTAGTGGCGGTTTACTCAAAAAAGGCTGGCTGATAGCGTCGTAGCGGTTGGGGGATGCTCGGATGAGTCCCAGGCGTATTGCCAAAGCGCTCGCGCTGTGCGGAAGCGTCGCAGTGGCCGCAATTCTGATTGTCACGGTCTGGGTGGTACGCCATCGGTCACCCGGTCAAACGCTCCAGCGTGCCGCCGGCATGATGCCCGGGGCTTTGTTGCACGCCCACAATTTCCATTGGACGCAGATGAAAGGCGGTCAGCGGCAATGGGTCTTGACCGCTCGCGACGCCAATTACGCGGCCGGCAAAACCAGCATGGTGCTGAAGGACGCCCGCTTAAGCCTTCTCCAGAACGGCAAGCAAACGCAGCTCACCGCCCCCGAAGTCGATCTGAAAATGAATGGTAATCACGTCACCCGCGCCGATCTCCACGGCGGTATCACGGTGAATTACGGCAGTTATGTGCTGACCACGCCGGACGCGACCTTTCTACCCGACCGCGACCAACTGAGCGCGCCGGGGCCGGTCAAAATCGTCGGCGACGGCATGACGGTGACTGGCATTGGACTGAGCGGAAATCCGCGCACGGAAAACTTCAATTTGCTCGCCCAAGTCAACACCCGTATCACGCCGAGGCAAAAAGATGCCAATCCCAAGGCGCTTTAGTTGAACCTCATAAAAGCTCATTTGTCATTCCGAACAAAGTCCGCCATTAGCGTAGCCGAAGGCGAAGCGAGCGCATTAGTGGGGCGAAGCGGAACGAGCAGGCGGCTCTGTGAACCGCGTTCACGATTACGAGTCCGCGAAGCGCGTCCTTTTGCAGTGAGGAACCCCGGAAAAAACCTCAGAAAAAGAATGGAATCCGGGATTCCTCGCTGCGCTAGGAAGGACCAAACCTACTCGTGCGGAGGTTTCCCAGCGGAGCCGAAGTCGAGCACGCTCTCCATGATTAACCTCGCCAGCCGCAATGCAAATCCAACGGGCGTGCGAATTTCGCTGACCCTTGTCGCTTTGTTCATCGCGGCGATATTCTTTGGGTTGGGTTTCGCTTCGATTAGCGTGGCGGGTACGACCGCGCAAGCCGCGGTGGCGCACGCTACGCCCACTGCCAAGGACGCGGCAAACGCTTCCAAGAGCACGGCAAGCCAATCGTCCGGGGCAGCTGGACACGCCAGCACAGGCCACGCGAAGACGGCCAAAACGCCCCATGCGGCAGCGTCCGCGAGCGCGAAGGACAACCAGTCCGGCGGCAAAAGCGCCAACGCCAGTGACAACTCGCCCTTTCCCGAATTCTCCGCCAATCACGGCCCAATCAACATCAGGTCGGATTCGTTGTCGCTCGACTATCAGAACAACACCGTCCTCTTTAAGGGACACGTGCGGGTGGTGCAGGCGGGTGGCGTGCTGACCAGCAATTCGTTGCTGGTCAAGTACAATAAGGATCATGAAATTGAGCGGGCGATTGCCGACGGCAACGTGCGCATGAGCCAGGGCGGGCGCTGGGTCACCAGCGATCACGCGGTGCTGAATCAACTCGACCACACCATCGCGCTAACCGGTAATCCGGTTGCCCATAACGGCGGCGACCAGGTCACCGGGACCAAAATTACGGTCTATTTGCAAAGCGGCAAGAGCGTCGTCGACGGCGACGCGCGCGCGGTGTTCTTCCCTCGCCCGGCGAAAAACGGTGATAATCAGTTAACGCGTTGCGCCACCGGGGACGTACAGTCCGCCGGCGGTAATCAGGTCTCCGCGGACCCGGCGCCATAAAATGCCACTCGGTTAATGGCTCTTGAAGTAAAGCTCGGACAGGATTTGCGGCTGCGCCAGCAGTTGGTGATGACGCCGCAGCTTCAGCAAGCGATCAAGATTCTCCAGTTGTCGCTGCCGGAATTGGAAGCGGTGGTGCAAAGCGAACTCGACGCCAACCCGATGCTCGAGCCGCTCGACCAAAGCGTGGCCGAAGCCGCCGCCAACGACGAAGGCGAACCGGAAGACCAGGCGCCCGCTGAAGCCGAACCGTTGCCGCCCGAGGCCGAGGCCAGTCCCGCTGCCGAGGAATGGGAACCAATCGTCGAGGAACGGCCGGTGGAAACGCTCGCCACTGAAGCGCCCGACGCCGCCGTCGAACTGCGTGAGCTTAACCGGCTCGACAAGCTGGATTGGCGCGAATACCTGGAGAATTACTCCAATAACTGGCAGGACGGCGAAGCCGCCGATCCTGACGACGACCGCCGCACGCTCGAAAATACACTGACCCGCAAAACCTCGCTCGAAGATCATCTGATCTGGCAATTGCGGTTGTCGGCGCTCGACCGCACCGACCAACGTATCGGCGCCACCATCATCTATAACCTCAACGACGACGGCTATCTCGAAACTCCGCTGGAAGAGCTCGCCGCCCAACTCGAAACCGACGTCGCGCACGTCGAGCGCGTGCTCAAACGCGTGCAGCGGCTGGACCCGCCCGGCGTCGGCGCGCGTGATTTGCGCGAATGCCTCTACAGCCAGCTTGCCAACCTCGGCATGGAGGAGTCGCTGGCCGCGCGCGTGGTGTTGAACCATCTCGATCTGCTCGAGAAGCATCGTTATGGCGAAATCGCCAAGGCACTCGGCGTGACGCTCGGGATGGTGGCGGAGACCTCGAAGATAATCTCCGTGTTGGAGCCCAAGCCGGGACGTGATTACGGCGGCCAGGAACCGGCATACATCGTCCCCGACGTCTTTATCCAGAAGATCGGCGACGACTTCATGGTCACGCTCAACGAGAGCGCGGTGCCGCGTTTGCGCCTGGCTAATTACTATCAGCGCGTGCTCAACGACGGCGCGGCGCCGGCGGCGACCAAGGAGTATTTGCAGGAACGCCTGCGGTCGGCGCGATGGCTGGTGAAGTCGATCTACCAGCGCCAGCAGACCATCTTCAAGGTGGCCAACTCGATCGTCAATTTCCAGCGCGCCTTTTTCGAACATGGCATCAGCCATCTCAGGCCACTGGTGCTCAAGGACGTCGCCGAAGATATCGGCATGCACGAATCCACCATCAGCCGCGCGACCGCCAACAAATACGCGCACACCCCGCAGGGCATCTTCGAGCTCAAGTTCTTTTTCACCTCGGGGGTAAAAGCCACCGACGGCGAGGACGTCAGCGCGGAAACCGTCAAGGAGAAAATCCGCACGCTGGTCTCCGCCGAAGGCAACAACGAGCCGCTCTCAGACCAGGCGATTGCCGACATCCTGCGTCGCGGCCAGATCAATATCGCGCGGCGGACCGTAGCGAAGTATCGCCAGGCGCTCGGCATTCTACCCTCAAGCCGCCGCAAAAAGCTGGGCTAGGCGGCGTTAATGCCGGCGATGGCTTTACCCTGGTGAAGCGCAGCGAAATGAACACCGCACGCACCTCGCAGACTCCTACTCCTGAACGCAGCTCGCAGACTCGCCTGCTCGTTCCGCTACACCAATGCCGGTGGCGGACCAGCCGGCTCCTTCCACACCGCGCGGTATGGTGCCGCCGCGGGGGAACAGCCGCTGTCTTTGGCTCGCGCCGGCCGACAATTCCGAAGAGAGGTCAAGCGCTTATGACCAAAGCACGTGAAGGGAAAAGCAGCCGCAAGCTGGCGCGCAAGGCGCGCCGCGTCTCGCGTCGGGCGGCGTTGTCGCCGGCCGGAGTGACCGTCACTTTCCGCCATGTCGCACCCACCGACGCGATCCGCAGTTATGCCGAACGCAAGCTCGCCCATCTCGCCCGTTATCTCAAGCGTGCCTGCGAGGTGCATCTGATCCTTTCAGTTGACAAATATCGCCAGCACGGCGAAGTTACTGTCAAGTCTGGACGCCTCACCGTCAGTGCGCAGGAGGAAACCAAGGACCTCTATTCGGTTATCGATCTGCTTGCCGACAAGGTTGGCCGTCAGCTCAACAGTCATTTGGGAAAGGTTAAAACAAGCAAGGTGCGCGCTCCCTCCACCGGCGCAGTGCTGAGTGCGGCTGAGGAGATAGCGCCGGGGTCGAACTTGAGCCGCGCCTGAAGCCGGCCAGCTTAACGCCGAACCGGCGCGATGCCCCTCACGGGCCTGCGCGGGGTATCGCAAAGAAGGGAGCTGTTCCGGTAGGAGTTTGTCAGGCCGCCCGCGTCAAAATGAAAATCACCGAAATCCTCGATCCAGAGAACATCGAGCCGGACTTGAAAGGCCAGTCCAAGCCGGAAGTTCTACACGAACTGGCCGCATGTCTGGCGGCTAAACACCGCGAAGTCGAAATCGACAATCTCGCTATCGTGCTGGCCGAGCGCGAACGTCTGGGTTCCACCGCAATCGGCGACGGTATCGCGATTCCACATGGCAAAATCGCCAGCGTTGATCGCATCCATGGCGCTTTTGGACGTCACCGGCAGGGCGTCGATTTTGAATCGCTCGACGGCGGTCCGACACACCTGTTTTTCGTGCTGGTCGCGCCCGAGGATTCCACCAGCCTGCATCTGAAGGCGCTCGCTCGCGTCTCACGCCTGTTCAAAGACGCCGCCTTTCGCGAAAATCTGATGAAGGCGACCGATACCAGCGAAATCTATCGTATCATCAGCGAGGAGGACAGCCGTTATTAGCGGGTGCTGAGGCCCGCCAGAGGCCAGGAAACTTTGCACGATTCTTATTTATGATTTTGCTGTCATTCTGGGAGCTGACCAATTTTTTTGGTTTCTACCCGACTGGCGTGGGTGTGCGTCATCCTCAACGAAGGCTGCTGGCTAGCGGAGCCGCGGGTGGAGCGGGCAAACGAGTCTGCGAGTTGCGTCAAGATTGTTGAGATGCCGCTGCCTTGGAAGTGAGCACCGAAGCAATGGATGAGAACGGTGGAACGTGCAAAAGACGCCGAGCAACGCGAGCGCTCTTCCTACCGCCGGCATGGAATGCCGCAAGCGCTCTGGCGGCCGGCGGCATGGAATGCCTCGGCTGATTATTGTGACCGGCGTGTCTGGCTCGGGGCGTGCGTCGGCGATGCGCGTGCTCGAGGACTTGGGCTTTTACTGTGTTGACAATCTGCCGGTGGCGCTGGCCGCCTCGGTGGTCAAGCTTGCCACCAGCCACGAGCCGCAACTGACCGGGATAGCACTCGGTATCGACGCCAGGGAGAAGATTTTCTTCCCGCGATGGCCGCAAGCGTTCGCGGAACTCGAACGCGACGGTTTCCATCCCGAAATTCTGTTTCTCGACGCCTCTGACGACGTCCTAGCGCGCCGCTATTCGGAAAGCCGCCGGCCGCATCCACTGGCGCAAAGCGGGCTCAGCGTCGCCGACAGTATCAGGCGCGAGCGGCTGGCGCTGGCCGAGATGCGCGAGCGGGCGACCCGCATCATCGACACCACCACGCGCACCGTGCACGAGTTGCGCGAGATTATCGCGGCGGCCGTGATGGGCGCAAAGACCGGAGATCGCATGGCGCTGGCGTTGGTCTCCTTTGGCTACAAGTACGGGCAGCCGGTCGGATGCGATCTGGTGCTCGACGTGCGCTTTATTCCCAATCCGTTCTTCGTCGGCGAGCTACGGCCGCTGAGCGGCCTTGACCCACGGGTGCGCGCCTACGTGATGGCACAGCCGGAGGCGCGGCAATTTATCGACCAGGTCGGGCACCTGCTGGATTTCCTGCTGCCGCTTTATCAACGCGAAGGCAAGAGCTACTTGACCATCGGACTGGGGTGCACCGGCGGACGCCATCGCTCGCCGGTGCTGGCGCGGGAGCTAGGTTCGCGGTTGGAGAGCAGCGGCTTCCAAGTCCATATCACCGACCACGACATCGCCGATTAGCGGGAATCTCCGCGAGAGCATTTTACGCTGACATTCTGAGAATGTGTGAATTTTTTCGAGGCCGACAATTGCAGCACTCCCCTTGTCTGTCATCCCGAGCGAAGCGAGTCCGCGGGCGTAGTGGAGGATCTGAATGGGCAAACCCGAACTGGCCGATGAAGCCCTGATACGGAGTTTGTCGGCGTCGATGATCCGCGCTGGGCGATGAAGCCCGGACGGATGGATTACGACGCGAACTATTTCCTAATCAACGATAACCTGCTCGACCTCTCGCATATTCCGTTTCCGCACCGCCAGAGCCTCGGCGCCAGTATCACGCCGGAGAATGTGGCACAGCCGCTGGTGATGCGGCTAGAGCGCGGGCGCGTCTTCGCGGCGGATGTTCGAATTGCAATTGAGCGGCGCTCTCACCGCGCGAGCGCGTTTGCGCGGTAGTCGCGACTCAGTCCGCGGGTACGAGGCCGCACCGCTCGCATGAGATTCCCCAACCGCGCTATTCCTAACGCAGCTCGCGGACTCGTAATCCCGATGCGACTCGCAGACTCGTTCGCTCGGC
>JBOHWM010000169.1:0-2962 GCA_050736555.1 Binataceae bacterium (SeqCode) | reverse complement strand
GCCGCGCTCTATCTTGCTTCCGACGACGCCGGCTTCATGGTTGGGCAGGTGATTAGTCCCAACGGTGGCTGGACGACGGCTTAGCACTTCGCCGTTCAAGTTCACGGTACCGGAGGTATCGCAATGCAAATTAACTTCACCAGCTTCAATTTCAAGGCCGGTGTGGATGTGGCGGCAGAGGAGCGACACTATTTCGATTACCACGTCGAACTGGCCAAAAAGCTCCCCGGACTGCGCATGTATCTCACCGGCAAATTCCTTGAACAGGGCGGCCATAAACCCGGCCATTATCGCGCCGCGATCCTTGCCTTCGATGGCGCTGAGGCTGCCAGCGAAGCTATGAATTCAGAAGTCGGCCGCGAAGTCAGGACCGACGGCGCGGCGCATCTGGCCGACATCCGGCCGCTTGCACTCAATGCGCAGGTGATCATTCCATTTGCGATTCGAAGCGGCGAGTTGCTGCTGATGGCGGCGGAATTCGACCTTGACACCGGCAATGATTCGGTCGAAGTGGCTGATCGCAGGTATCTCGAAAAACATACCGCGCTGGCACGCCAGCTTCCTGGGCTGCGCTTTTACGCCACCGGCCGGTTGTTTGAAAATCGTGGCTTAAAGCCCGACCGTCTGCGCTGCGCAATTCTGGCGTTCGACAGCGCCGAGGCCTTGCATGACGCTTATCGCGCGCCGGCCGGTCAGGAATTGCGCAAGGACGAAGAGGCGACTATTCGCAACGCGCGGGTCCATCGGCTCCAGGCAACAATCGAAGTTTAACGTGCTTGGGCGCCGCCGCGCTCCGCCCAATGATGTATCCACGCTGCGCCGGCATCCTGGTGCCGCTGTTCTCGCTTAATCGCCGTGGCGACATGGGCCGTGGAGATATCCTGGGCTTGGTCCCGATGGGCGAGATGGCTTTGGCGATGGGCCATCGACTGATCCAGATGCTGCCCAATGACGAGACCGCGCCGGACGAGGCAAGTCCGTATAGTGCGATCAGCGTGTTCGCGATTGACCCGCTTTACATCGCGGTCGATGGCCTCCCGGGTGTCAGCGGCGTGGACCTCAACCAGGCACGTGCGGCACTCGGTCTTGACCGTCGACTGATCACTGCACGCGCCCTCGGCCGCGAGCGGCTGTATACGACAAAAACACGGCTACTGAAGACCGCGTACGAGCGTTTTAGATCCAAAGATGAAACGGCTGAGCGCGCGGCGTTCGCGCATTTTTGTCAAGCCAATCGCTACTGGCTGGACGATTATGCACTTTTCCGCGCCCTCAAGGCGCGCTTTGAATGGCGGCAGTGGGATTTGTGGCCGGCCGATTTGCGCGACCGTAAAGCTTCGGCGCTGGCCTCGATTCGGACCGAACTCGCGGATGAAATTTTGCAATACCAGCACTGGCAGTTTATCGCGCAGCGCCAGTGGCTCGAGGTTCGTGCCGGACTCGCCCGGCGGGGCGTGATGCTCGGCGGCGATCTCGCGTTCTCGCCTGGCCGCGACAGCGCCGAGGTCTGGGCCAACCAATCGTTGTTCAACTTCACGCGCGCGGTCGGCGCGCCGCCCGACGCTTTTTCCATCTATGGCCAACGCTGGGGCTTGCCGATGCCGAAATGGGCTGCCATGCGCGCCGACGGTTTAAAGATGATTCGTGCACGTGTGCGGCGTGCGCGTGAACTGTTTGACGTATTGCGCATTGATCATGTGGTTGGCCTTTACCGAACCTATTCCTTCGCGCTCGGCGCCAGTCTTCAGGAGCAGGGGTGCTTTGACCCCGCCAAAGTGCCTGGCCAGATCAAGCAAGGCGAGGAAGTGATCCGCGCGATTCAGCAAGAGGCTGGCGCGATGAGTTTGATCGTCGAAGACCTCGGTCTGGTCCCCCCGTTCGTTCGCAAATCATTGTCGGCGCTCGGTGTGCCAGGTTACAAGGTGATGCGATGGGAGAAGGAGGATTGGGGCAAGCCGACCGAGCGCTTTATCGATCCGTTGAATTATCCGGAGCTCTCACTCGCCACCAGCGGCACTCATGATACCGAGAGCTTGCAACTGTGGTGGCATGAGCTAGCACCGCTTCAGCGTAAGCAGCTACTCGAAGTCGTGGAGTGCGATGACTCAGCATCGGCCGATCGCCGTCTTACGCATGCGACGCGGGAGGCGATTCTCGAAGCGCTCTATGCCGCGCCCTCGCGCCTGGTGATAACCCCGCTTCAAGATCTGTTCGGATGGAATGTGAGGATTAATACGCCTGGCACGGTCGGTCCTTTCAATTGGAGCTGGCGGATTCCATGCGCGCTCGAACGCATGACGGCGAGCACGTCAGTACACGCGCGGCTTGAGCGGATTCGGGCGGTGGTCGAGCGCACCGGCCGCCTGTAGAGTAGGCATTGCATCACTCCATGATCATAGTGACGTCGTACCGGTGACGCCGCTCAGATACGAGATGAACATGCGACTGACCTGGAAATCATGAGGCGGACAGACACGCTTTTTAATCGCGCGCCCCGCGCGATTATATCGGTTTGGCTGCTACTTTCATTAACAGCGGCGGGATGCGCACTCGGACGTCATCGGGCGTCCAAGCCCGCTCCTAACGCACTTGCGGCGCCAGCGAGGGTGAAAAAATACAATCCACCGCTGGAAACCAGCGCGCCTTTCGCAATCGCGGCCGGGCATGACGACGCCATGTGGTTTACCGAGTTTCGTCAAAGCCGCATTGGCAGAATTGATCCGCTGGGCGAAGTGACCTCGTTCAAACTGCCCGTGGACGGGTTTCCCGAGCGCCTCACCGCCGGCCCCGACGGCGCGATTTGGTATACCGACCCCGCGGGAAACCGAATTGTACGGCTCGCTTCCGACGGTAGTGTCGAAGTAGTGCCGATTCCAAACCCGAACAGCGGGCCCGCGACGATCACGCTCGGCTCCGACGGCAATCTGTGGTTCACCGAGCATGCCGCCAATATGGTCGGCAG
>JBOHWM010000168.1:0-7398 GCA_050736555.1 Binataceae bacterium (SeqCode) | reverse complement strand
TTCAGCACCTTCATCCTGCTGATGTCGAGCTTGTTGATGGTGCTGGCACTCGCGGGCTACCAGCGTAACAGCAAATTCTGGGGCACATTCTGGCTGTGGGGGACGGTTCTGTTCGGTTTGATTTTCGTGGGCGGCCAAGCCTACGAGTTTTTTGGTTTCTTCAAACAGGGCATGGCGTTCAACTCGGACCTGTTCAGCCAATGCTTTTATACGCTGGTCGGTTTCCACGGATTCCACGTGTTTATCGGGGTGGTCTGGTTATCGGTGATAGCGATTGCGGGCACGCGCGGGAAAATCTCGAGTAAACGAGCACTGTCGGTGGAAATCGCCGGTCTCTACTGGCATTTCGTCGATATAGTCTGGGTTGTGATATTCACTCTGGTCTACATGATGCGGACGGTGAAACACGGATGAGCGATCACGTTATCGAACACGAGCCTATGATGACTCACGAGATCACCGGGTCGCATCACCCGGGTCCGCTGGTCTATATCGTCGTCGCGATCGCGCTTACGACCCTGACCGGCTTCGAAATCGGCGTGTTCTACGCGCCATTTCTGCAGGCTGTGCTGGTGCCGCTGCTGATCATTCTGGCTATTTGCAAATTCGTTCTGGTTGCGATGTTCTACATGCATCTGCATTATGATAGCCGGGTTTTCAGCGCAGTGTTCCTCTTTCCCTTATGGGTAGCGCTTCTGATCGTAATCTCATTGATGCTGATCTTCTTCTATCTATCGGGCCGCATTTTTCTGACGAGTGGGTGGACTTTTTAGTAAAGCGGTAGGTCCAAGCCCATGTGGGTAATTGATCCCTGGTTAGTTGTAGCCGTAGTCGGGCTGGTCGTGGCGTATGCCGGGGCCGCTTGGCTTGTCGGACGGCAGCCTACGCCGCGTCAGGCCGGCTCGTACATGGCCGGCGTGCTCGCGATCTTTTTCGCGCTCAGCGGTCCTATCGATCAGCTCACCAGTGATCGTTTGTTCACCGCTTATATTTTGCAGCAGATGATCCTGGTGCTGGTGGCGGCGCCACTTCTGTTGATGGGCCTGCCGGACTGGATGTTGCGGCCGGCTTTCACCAATCGATGGCTGCGGCCATTCTGGCGCGTGATGACCCGGCCGCTGGTGGCGTTCCTGACTTTCTCACTGGTGTTCGCCCTGATCCATTATCCGCCGGTGTGCGACCGCATCTGCCATATGCAGCAGTTTTACGCCAGTATCCGAGTAACTCTCGTGGTCGTCGGGGTGCTGTTGTGGTGGCCGTTATTCAGTCCGTTGCCGGAATTTCCGCCCTTGCCCTATCCGATACAGATAATGTATCTGTTCCTGCTTTCCATCCCGATGACCGCCGTCGCGGCGCCGATAACCTTGTCGGACAGCGTGGTCTATATGTTCTACCAGGGTGGCGTGCATCCTTGGGGCCTGACGCCGATTGATGACCAGGTACTTGGCGGACTGTTGATGTGGGTCGGCGAGATGTTCTACCTGATGACGATTTTCACGGTGGTGTTCATCAGATGGGCGGAGGCCGACAACGATACGGCTCCACGGCCGAAGCGGCAACCCGCACCGGTCCGCCTGTTACCGCCCCGCGTCGATCCGGCAACTTTGCCTTCGGCTTCAGTTCGCCCCGGGTAATGCCCTGGCGACGGCGGGCTCCCGTCGATACGCATGGCTTAGAGTCCACAGGGTAGTTGCGCTGTAAAGAAGCCCGCCAGCGGCCACGATAACGGCGCCGCCAATCGTGAGCATAGTGCCGCTCCTAAGAAAACCGGCCGTCATGGTTATGAGGCCGGCGTTAAAAGTGGCGAATACGAAACCGCGCCCCTGAGGAATGGAAAGCCGCGCGATGGCTACCGGCGACCATCCCACGCCGTCACGCGCGCGGCTAACGAAACCCGGGAAGAGCCGGTAAGACATGCCGATAATAAAGTTACCGATCCAGCCCATCAGTCCAAGTGTGCCATAGATTGCGGCAAGGCGGGCGCCCGTCACGCTTTGAGTTCCGGTCCTCGTCAGCGCAATTCCCAGTGCGGCCGCCGCCGTTAACCACAGAATTGCGGTAATCATATGGCGCGAACTCCAATCCAGCGGCGCGCGGCGAGTTCGCACCATCCGCGCCACGATCAGTACGTAAACCAGCAGCGCGATAGCGATAAAACAAGCCCATGCGGTGGCTCCGGGCAGTCCGGCGAGCAGAGTCACGGCTAGCCCCATCACCCCGAATGCCAACGCATAAATTTGCCACAGCGCGATTTTCGGTAGTCGCACTTCCGGCAGGATGAAGGCCGGCATCATCCGATACGTTACGGCGCATATAGTCAGTGTGACCCATCCGAGCGCGGCGATATGCGCATGACCGGCCAGATTGGTAATCACGTTGCCGCCCAGGAAATTAAGGGTTTTGTCGAGTGCCAACGTAAACCCGACACACGCCGCCGTCAGCAACATCAGGATACCCAGCCCCATTCCGGTCTCCGTCACCGCGCGTCCAATACGCGGCCATAAACATGCCATAAGGTTGGCCATGAACATCGCGATGCTGATGATCACCACGATGGCGGCGGACCAAACGCCTGACCATACGCCGAGAGCGAAATGGACAATCATGCCCAGCGTACCGAGCACAAAAATGATCAATTGGAGAAAGGCGAGGCGCGGGTAAGGCAGTTCACGCCGGGTCAGAGCGGGAACATAGCGGTACATCACTCCCATAATCGTCGCGGTAATCCAGCCGAGCGTGAACGTATGCACCAGTGCCAAAAGATGCGGCTGGTAAAAGTAGATGAGCGCCTCGCCAATCACGAAGGGCGCCGCGGTTATTCCGGCGGCGAAAAAAATCGTCGCGATGGTCAGAAAATCGACTGAAATGCGCGCGGCCGGACTTCGACGCGAACTACGTTCAAAAGGAGCAGGCGCAGAGCTTTGCGGAGGGGAAACCATCATGTGATCGGATTGGCCAGTTTATCTCGTTCGCGATGATAAAAGGATCAATTGGCGATGAAATTCATTTCCGAGCATTTTTTATGATGGCGCGGCGCATCATACGACATAAGCTCAGCTTGAATGTCCAATGACACGGGCTTATGCTTGCGCGCCTGCTGGAGAAAGCCTATTAAGGGATCGGATTCGGCTGCGGCAACAGTTTGGCTAGGCGAGGGGAGATTCAGCGTCGAATAACCGTTCCGTCCTTAGTAGACGCTTGATTCTCCCGCCCAGCAATTTGGGCCTGATCGCGGCCAAGCGCGAAAGGGAGGCCTTATGCGGCATGGTAATGCGCGGATGGTTCTCGACGGCGCGGTATCGGGTCTGATTGGCGCATTTGTGATCGCGCTGTGGTTCCTCATCTTCGATGCGGCGCGCGGGATGCCGCTGGAAACTCCGGCGCTGCTGGCCGCCGCTTTGCTCCATGGCGCCAATCCAACCGTCCTCAACCATGCGGCGTGGACCCTCGTGGCGGAATACACGCTGATGCATTTCGCGGTCTTCGCCGGTATCGGCATTGTTGGCGCATTGCTGATGGAAGCGGCGGAGCGGAACCGGGAACTGTTCGGCACGCTGTTCATCTTCGTCGTCGCTTTCGAAATTTTCTTCATCGCGGTCGTAATGCTGGCGGGACCGGCGGCGCGCGCCTCGTTGCCGTGGTGGAAGGTCATCATCGGCAACCTGATGGCGACAGCGGCGATGCTGGCCTATTTCTTCTGGCGTCAACCGCGGCTCGCGCAGAATCTGCTCGGTCCGTGGACCGACGTGGTGGTCGAGGGCATCATCTCGGGGATTCTCGGCGGCGTAATAGTTGCCGTCTGGTTTCTCATCGTGGATGCCATCGCCGGCCAGCCCTTTCATACGCCGGCAATGCTTGGCGCGGTCATCTTCCAGGCTGTCGGCATTCAGGAGACCGGCACTGTCACTGTTGCGTTGGTGCTGGGATACACCGCCCTGCATTTTTTCGCATTTATTCTGTTTGGCATTGCCGCATCGGTGACGATGGCCGCCTCGGAGCACGAACCGCTGCTCGCATTGGGAATACTGGTGCTGTTCGTATGGTTTGAGCTCTGCTTCGTCGGCTTTGTGACGTTTCTCGATCAGGCGGCGGTTAATCAACTCGGATGGTGGAAGTTGATCGTCGGCAATGTCGGTGCGCTAGCCGCGATCATTGCCTATTATGAGCGTGGACATCCGCGTATAGTGCCACGCATTTTCGAGCGCTGGAACTGGTTGGAGAGCGAAGGCCGGCGCCCGCCACGTCCGGTTCGAGGAACAATCCGACGTGTCGTCTAGATTGATAGTGCGCGTATGAATCGCGCGGGCGTCATTTTTCTCGGAATCGCCAGACCGGTCGATAATTTTCTTCACTAGCCGCCGGATTTGATCGGAGTGCCGATAAGCTCGTTGAGCATTTCGAGTGGACTGGCGGTGGCGAACTGTTCGCGTACCAATTCCGGTGTATTGGTCGCCGCCTTATCGAGCTCAACCAGTTCCGGTGGCACATACCAGTGCAACCGGTCGGAATGATAAGCCTCCCAGGCGACTTTGGCGACTTCGAGCGCGGGAATCGGACGGAACAGTCCCTCCTTTGAGGCTCGCTCGATAACTGCACGCGGCACCAACGGTGTGTCGATTAAGCCGGGCAAGACGTCGGCGGCACGCACGTCGTAGCGGCGAAATTCGACCGCGAGAGCCTCGGTAAGGCCCTTGACGGCATGCTTGGTGGCCGAATAGACGGCGATACCCGGCATGCCGTAAGTTGCGGACGACGACGAGGTGGTAAAGCACAATGACCCAGGCGTCGCCTTGAGCAAGCCGATGGCCGAATGAATCCCGTTCAGCACGCCAATGAAATTGACTTGCACCACACGCAAGCTGTCGGCGAACGGCACTTGGTCAAAGAGGCCGCCGGCGCCGATGCCTGCGTTGTTGTAGAGCATGTCCATGCGTCCGTTGGTCGCCGCGCCGAATTCGCCGATCGCCTTTTCGTAATCAGGCTTATCGGTAACGTCGAGGCGGCGGATTACGCAGTTGACATCGCCCAGTTCAAGCTCAAGGGTCTTGAGCCCGTCCAGGTTGAGGTCGTAAGCGCCGACGAACCATCCCTTGCTCTGGAACAGTTTTGCGGTCTCGCGGCCCATCCCGGAAGCGGAGCCAGTTATGAAGATGCATTTACGTTCGTTCGCGCTTCCCATGCTGTTTCAACCCTGACAGTTATCGCTGGCGTTTTAAGGTCGACCCTCAGCGCTTACCGATCCATTTAACGCTCGCCCCTTGGCGGGCGCTAACAAAACAGCCGCCATATTAATCATGCGGCGGATTTTTTCGTTTCATCATAAGCCGCTTGAATGCGTCGCAACTCCTCCCAGCCCAAGTATGAGGTGAAGCTGTTCTCGTTAAAGAACAGCACCGGGCCATTACAAATGAAAATATAATCGGTATCTTCCAGCGCGGTCGTGGCGCCATGCACCATGCCGTTGGCTTCGTAAACGTAATCGCCGGTCTGCAAAATTCCGGTCCGTACCTGCAGCTTACCGCGGATAATAAAGGTGTGTGATGCGGTCAAATGCTTGTGAGGCGGCGCGACGTATCCCTTTAGCCAACGGAACAGTACCGCCCACGTGCCTGACTCCGAGCCGGTCCAGAGGATTTTCATGAAAGCGCGGGCGGGATCGTCCTGCGATGGAATCCAATCCATTTCCGACGATCGCACCAATGTGTCCATCAATTGACTGTTGAACGGGTTGATATCCTGCGGGAGCGTCATGGCGTTTTCCTCCTGCCTGCTTCCTTAGCGTGAGCCGGCGCGGTTGATCAATCAGGATTGTTAATTTCCCGCCGGGTTTGCGCTTTTCCATTGAAATCCCTTGCGACATTGGCCCGGTGCGGTGCCTGCCACGACGGTTGCGGAATGAGCGGCCGTTACCTTTGAGTCCGGGCTGATCGCCTGCCCGAATGCTAGTTTGAGATGTGGTCTGGCGCTTGGATGGGTGAAAAAGCCATCAGTAGTTGGCAAATACATCTCAAATGCCTCATATGGCGCTTGAATCCTGCTATCAAATGCTGTACTTGCAGATTTCGGCACGGATTCCGGACCAGCCGAGCCGGCCGGCCGATTCGGGCGGTGCGGACCGAGCCAGGTATTTCCGCCCGTGGTGATGGTGAATTGATTTGACAATCCAAGCGCGAGTTGATGGGCGATGAATCAAGTGAGCCAGCAGCCGGGCGGCCGCATGCTGCGCAGCCAGACACTAAAGCTCAGCTATGTGTTTCCGATAGTCTTGCAATGGCGCCAATTGGCCAAAAAAGGCTTCCTGATCCCGGCCGCGCTGACCATTTTGGCCTCGATGACGCTATTTTGGTCGGCTACCAAATCTTTCGACTACTTCGCCTGGGCCTTCGCTGTATACTGCGCAATTATTTTCTTATACTTCGTGTATCGCCTGTGCGGTAAGCCGAGATCATGGGTGGTTCTCCTGAGCGCGATGGGGATTGGCGTTCTGTTCGCGTATCCGTCCCATTACAACGTCTGGGGCGTCTTGCATCTTTTCTTCGCCAATTTTGTCGCAGCCGCCATCTTCCCTCATGGAAGTCTCGGCGGCTTCGGATTCAATTTTGTTGCCATCGGGCTGGTGGAAGAGGGCACCAAGTTTGCCGTGGTGCTGCTCTTCTATGGCGTCGCACTAAAATGCGCATCGCCGTGGCGCGAACAAATTGGAGTCGCGGAGCCGCTCGATGGAATTGTGCTCGGCGCCGCCTCCGGAGCCGGGTTTGCCTTGTTCGAAACGGTCCATCAGTACATTCCGAACGCTCTGGCCAAATCGATCCCGATCCCGGTTTTGGTGCAATTCACCAACACCAAAATTCTGCCGCACAGCCCGAAACTAGCGAAGCTTCCACCCGTGGTGATCTTGAAGATGGTTCAGGGCTTCATTGCCAGCAATTTTTCCATGCAGGCCATCATCAACATTTTCCACGTCAATGGCGCGCTGGCGATGCAGTTGCTGATCACGCGCTCGCTCAACGACCTCGCGGGGCATATGGCGTGGGCCGCACTGTTTGGCTATGCGCTGGGCCTAGCGGTACTGAAGCCGAAGAAGGGATGGATGGCGCTGCCACTCTGTTACGCGCTGGTGGCGGCGTTGCATGCGCTGTGGGATAGCAGTACGTCTCTGCCAATGGAGACTCAAGTGATTGCGGGGCTACTGTCATATTCACTTTTGGCCGCCGCCATTCTTCAAGCCCGGCAATTGTCTCCGACTCGCGAATTCAATTTCGCCACGCAAACTCTCGAGCGCCTGAAAACACCGGCAGCACAGCCGGCAAATTCCGTTCAGAATGCTCCCGTTCGCTCGCAGGTTGCGCAGCCGCGGGTTAGTCCAGTTCAGCCGGCCGGCTACGCGCTGATTCTGGG
>JBOHWM010000167.1:0-4058 GCA_050736555.1 Binataceae bacterium (SeqCode) | reverse complement strand
CCTTGAATGCGCGCGAGCCGTGGTTTTCAACCACGAAGAGGCCTGACACCAACCGCTGCACGGCGGCGGTGATGAATACTGAATCAGGTGTGGCCGCCGCCTGCACGCGCGCGGCGATATTGGGAGTATCGCCGAAGACATCCGCCTGACCTCGGCCGTCTTCACCGACCACCACGGCGCCGGTATGCACGCCGACCCGCACCGATAGCGTGGGACGGCCATTAGCCGCACCACGCCGATTCAGTGCGGCAATTGCCTCAATCACTGCCAAGCCAGCGCGCACCGCGCGTTCGGCGTCGTTCTCGTGAGCCATGGGATAACCGAAATACGCCACCACGCCGTCGCCCAGGTACTTGGCCACGTGGCCGCCGTAATGCTGGATTGCGCGATCGGCGGCGCGCTGGTATGCGGCCGCGAGTTCGCGCCATTCCTCGGGATCAAGTCGTGCGGCGATAGCGGTCGAATCGACCAGGTCGGAGAACAGGACGGTGAGGTGGCGCCGCTCTCCGTCAGTCGCGGGATATGGAAGCGACGAAGGCGGCGTAAGGCCGTTGGTTTCCGCCGAGGGTGAGGCGAGCGCTACGCCACACTGGGCGCAAAAGCGATCGCTGGCGGCAACCCCATTGCCGCATCGTGGACAGCACGGACTGAGCGCTTTTCCGCATCGAGTGCAGAAGCGCGCGCCGTCACGATTATCGATACCACAGCTCGTGCACTCCATCGCGGGTCACCCCCCGGAACCGCAGTCAGTTTTGCACGTAATCAATCGCTACCGTAAGCAGAGATTGGATAATTTGCAACGCGGCTGGGTTTGGCCAAAGCGAGTCATTGCCAGCTTGGCATGCGATGCGCCAGCCGCGTCACCGTTACGCCGCGACGAGTCCCTTCGGCCGGAAATTGAGGATGGGGCACCGTCGATATTTTCCCCTTTATCAGCAATCCAGAGGATAGCAACCTGGGCGATGGAAAAGAGCGGCGACCCTTGCTATATTTCTTGGGTTTTCGCGGCAAAGCGCATTGAGCAAGTGAGTCCACGTTTAGAACTCCTTATTCTGGCCGGCCAGCGATTTTCAAATTTCTGATGTCATACAGCTCTTTAATGGAACGTCGTATCAACTCGTATAACGCAAAACGGCAGCCGGCCGCGGGGTCAGGGCGCGAAAATGTCTAGGCCTACACCCTTGATGGCTGGCTGGGTGCCGTCGCGCGGGCTGCATCGCTTCGCGGTGCTGACCGCTGTGGCGACTTTTATCTTGATTTTCGCGGGCGGATTGGTCACTTCGACTGGTTCAGCGCTGGCGGTTCCTGATTGGCCGCTCGCCTTTGGCCATTTGATCCCGAAGCTGGTGGGTGGGGTGCGGTTCGAATGGGGCCACCGGGTAGTGGCTGGCAGCGTCAGCATCTTGACCCTGATACTCGCGATATGGGCCTGCTTCGTCGAACGGCGGCGATGGCTGCGTACTCTGGCTTTGGCGGCGTTTGCGCTGATTATCGTGCAGGCCATACTGGGCGGCCTGACCGTGCTGCTGCTGTTGCCGCTGCCGCTCGCCGTGGCGCATGCGATTACCGGACAGACCTTTTTCTGCGTGATAATCGCGCTGGCGGTCTTCACCAGTCCGGAATTTCTCGTGCGTCCGCGTTTGAAAACCGACTACGCACGCCCGTCGCTACCGGCGTTAGCGACGATCACGACCGTCGTCATCTATTTGCAGATCATCATTGGCGCGGTGATGCGCCATCTGGGCGCGGGATTGGCGATACCGGATTTTCCGCTCGCCTTCGGGCATCTGGTGCCGCCGCATTTCAACGAGTTTATCGCCGTCAATTTCGCTCATCGATGCGGCGCGGTGATAGTCACCGTGTTTGTCGTCTGGAGCGTGGCGCGCGTGCTGCGGCTTCACGGCGATGAGCCGCGTCTGCGCCGGCGCGCAATAGGCTTGCTGGTATTGCTGGCGATTCAGATTACGCTGGGCGCCTTAACCGTCTTGACGCAGCGCGCGGTTATCCCGACTACTTCACATGTGGCGGTCGGAGCCGCAGTGCTCGCCACCAGCCTCTCACTGACAATTCGGGCGTGGGCAGTCACTGCTCGTGCGCGGCGCGAGGCCGCGGTCGCCACACCGATTCGGGCAATCGCGAGGTAAATTCGCGTTGGATACTCAAGCCGCCGCCGTGCATACCACGCTACCCGCAGCACAGGGCTGGGTGGCCGCATACTTTGAACTGACCAAGCCTCGCGTGCTGGCGATGATCCTGATCACCACGCTGGCCGGATTCTACATGGGCAGTGCGGGTGCCCAGTTCGCATTTTTGGTCGCGATCGAGGCTTTGATCGGCACCGCACTGGCAGCCGGCGGCACGCTCGCGCTCAATCAGTACATCGAACGCGACGCCGATGCCAAGATGACGCGCACGCGCCATCGGCCATTACCGGCCGGACGTCTGAAGCCAATCGAGGCACTGCTGTTCGGAATCGTCACCACAGTCGCGGGAATCGCCTTTTTATGGGGAGCGGTAAATCCGTTGAGCGCGTTGGTTACCGCCTCCATCACCGCGCTCTATCTGTTCGCCTACACGCCTATGAAGCGCCATTCGTGGCTATGTCATGTAATCGGTGCGGTTCCGGGTGCTTTGCCGCCGGTTATCGGATGGGCGGCGGCGCGCGGTAGCCTCGACGCTGAACCCTTTGTTCTGTTCGGCATTATGTTTCTCTGGCAATTGCCACACTCGCTTTCTATTGCGCGTCTATATCAACACGATTACGCGCGCGCCGGAATCAGACTGCTGCCGCGTGATCATTCCTACGGCAATCCCGCCAACATCCTGATGCTGGTGGCCACGACAGTGCTGGTCGGGTTTGGTGTTTTGCCGACCTTGATGGGCTTTGCCGGTATGGTCTATTTGCCAGTGGCAATAATCCTCGGGATCGTGATGCTGTTTTATGGTATTCGTCTGGTCGCGAGTCCTTCGGCGTCAATCGCCGCACGGCGCGTGATGATGGTCTCGTTGCTTTATCTGCCGACGGTTTTGCTAGTGATGGTGCTCGATAAAATCTGACTGCGTCCGTTGACGACCAGATCGCTCCTGTAAGATTCGGCTCCACACACTTCGATCATTCCGATTCTAGATTGTTATCCAGCGTGCATTTTGTTCGCGGGATTCATATTACCATTTGATAGTTATGGATACAGTTGCAGACTAATAATCGGCTGCGGAATACAAAAGTCCGTATGCTCGTCAATCGAGAAGACGGCGACTTAGTATCTTATAGTTTAATTCGGCTTACCTAATTCCTTCACATTGGCGATTCTCGACTTGAATTGACGGAACGAAATCGGCCGCTCCATGGTTTAGTGATCAGGGGCGGGGACACTTGGTGGCAAATACTTGGAGACACGTGACTATCTCACTGCGGGAAGCGTGGGTTTGCGAAGCCCGAGTGGCGGCCAGGTCTTCCGAAGTACTGACCATTAAAAGCCAGGAGGGCTTAACCATGACGCTAGCGAAGCGCTGTGCCGCGAAGCGAGCAAACGAGTCCACGGGTTGTGTCAAAATTTTCGAGATTGGACTGATTATCGGCATTTTAGTTGCGCTGATTGCGGTGCCGAGGCCGGCGCTCGCGGCAAATAACGCGGCGCCCAAAGCTCCCAATGGCGCAATGGCCGCTGCGAATAGTCAGTCGAAAACACCGAGCGGTGTGAGGGAATTCGCTAACGGAATCCCCATCGGCACCGTTATCACGATGTCGAACTGGCGCCAGTATCAACAATACATGCCGGTGGGCATGGTCGATTTATTCGAGGGTAATTACTTCTGGAAGATGCCAGCCGATGTGCAACTGAAAGTCGGCCCGACCAAGCTTTATCCCTTACCGGAGGGCTACGCCGACGCGACCGAGAAATATGGATCACAAACGCGCGCGGTCTTGCTGCCAGACGGCCATTATCATCTGGCGAATTATGTCGCGGGGCTGCCGTTTTCCAATCCGCAAAAACCCAACAAAGGCTGGAAGATTCTCGCCAATGAATGGTACGGGCCGATTCCGCGCATTGCCGTAG
>JBOHWM010000166.1:0-1645 GCA_050736555.1 Binataceae bacterium (SeqCode) | reverse complement strand
TCCGCTAGGCGGAACAAAGTGGAGCCGAGCAGGCGAGTCCGCGAATTGCGTCAAGGATAGTGTCTTTCCTTCCTCACGCCGCATGTTGATACCGATCATGCACGCAATTCCGACGACCTCGCATTTTTCAGCACCCTGCTAATGAGCGGCTTGCCGTGCATTTTGTGATAGTCTAAGCTTTTACGTGTGAAACCGTTGTTGCTTCAGGCCCGGCGACTAAAAGTGCCGTCGGATTGTCCCTGATTCCCTTCCGCACCATTATCGAAGCCGCCCGGCGCGTTTTGTGAAATCACCGCCCGGAGAATTCGAGCTGATCGCCAGGCTATGCGCCGGGCTGGGGCATGGACGCCGCACGCTGATCGGGCCGGGGGACGATTGCGCCTTGCTCGCGCGCAGCCGCGGTGAACAGCTCGTCACGATCGACTCGATGGTCGAGCGGGTTCACTTCAAGCTTGAATGGACCACGCCGGAAGCACTCGGCGCGCGCGCGCTGACGGTCAACTTGAGCGATATTGCGGCGATGGGTGGGCGACCGGCTTTCTGCGTCGTGAATCTGGCGATCCGGCCGAACTTGGACACGCGTTTTTTTGAACGCCTCTATGACGGACTTGGCGCCGCCGCGAAAGCGACGGGCACCGAAGTTGTGGGTGGCAATATCACCCGCGCGGACGCTCTGGCGATCACGATTGCGTTGTGGGGCGACGCCGGCACGGCGGTGCTGCGAAGGGATAGCGCCCAGCCGGGCGACGACATCTATGTTACCGGAACGGTGGGCGACGCGGCGGCGGGCTTGCGTATCCTCAATCGTCAATTGCGCGCGCGGGGCGCCGCACGTGCCTTTCTTATCGAACGCTTTCTCAATCCCAACGCCCGCCTCGATGCTGGTCAGCGGCTCGCCCGCATCCGTCCGGCCGCCGCCGCGATCGATATCAGCGACGGCCTATGGCAGGACCTCGGCCATATCCTCGAGCGTAGCGGCGTGGGTGCGTCAATTGATGCCAATGCAATCCCACTGTCATCGGCTTATCGTGCCGTGCTGGGCGACGATTTGGGGCTCGCGCTTGGCGGCGGCGAGGATTACGAATTGCTCTTCTGTCTGCGCGGGACGAAAGAAGCGGCGCTGACACGCCGCCTGGGCGTGCCGGTGCGCCGTATCGGCGTGATCACACGTGACAATCGCGCGATGCTTGCGGGCTACGACGGCAAATTCCCGCGGGGGTTTGATCAGTTGCGTGCCGGCCGCTGAGAGCGTGATGCCGCTGCTGCCGATAGTAATCGTACTGTTGATCCTGAGCGCGATGTTTGCCGCCTCTGAGACGGCTCTTTTCGCCCTGATCCGCATGGAGCATACGCGCGGCCAGCTTTCCGCTTCGGTGCGGCGCGCGCTGGAGCGGCTGATGGCGCGGCCGCTGGAGTCCTTGCTGATCGTGATTGGACTCAACGAGTCGTGCAACGTTTTTGCCGAATGTCTGGCGACGGTCTTTTTTCTTGAATGGCTCGGTACGGATGGCGCGTGGCTGGCGGTGCCGGTGATGTTCGTAGTGGTGCTGCTCTTTTGCGACATCACCCCCAAGACCTTCGCGCTCGGCTTCCCGGCCGGTATCGTGCGGATGACCGCGCGGCCACTTGCGGCGCTGTTAACCGT
>JBOHWM010000165.1:0-3395 GCA_050736555.1 Binataceae bacterium (SeqCode) | reverse complement strand
ACGCCGGGAGCTTACCTTCACTCCGTTCAACGCCGCCATGATTGAGCAGGCGCGCGAGGATCACAAGCCAGTGGTGTTGGACTTCAGCGCCGATTGGTGCGTGCCATGCCGCGAGATGGAGCGTACCACCTTTGCCGATCCGGCGGTGGTACGGGAAGGAGCGGGCTATGTGCGGATTCGTGCCAATCTTACCGCCCAGAACGCCGCCAACGAGGCGCTAATCAAGCGCTTCGGGGTCGAGGGTGTGCCCACCACGATGTTTATCGACGCCAGCGGAAAAATTCGGGCACGGCGGGTCGGTTATATTGGCCCGCGAGAGTTTCTGAAATACCTGCGTCAATACGGCTAAGTCGCTGAAGTTACCGCGCGAGCGTCTCTGAATTTTTAAGGGAGCCCGGCGTTCCTTGTGCGAAAGTCAGGTCAGGGCTAAGAAGGCTCGTTCGGCTGGCGATCGGCATCCATTTGCTGTCGGCACACGTCTTTGGGACAGACGGCAATGGGAAACAAATGCCGTCCCTGGCTGTTTCAGCTCGCGAACATCGTTTTGTTGATGGACACGACGAGGGCGCAGGCGAGACTTCTGATGTTGCTTGTGGAAGCGCGCACATTGCCGCATTCCCGTTGGATATTCTGCGCCTTAAAGATCCATAAGCAAACAATGTTTGAATATACTTCGGCAAGCGCCTCTCTGACTTTACTATTTGACTTGCTGGGTGTACAATGACGGAGCATTCCGGTGGTTGGCTGAGAGGCAGTTCTTTTCCCCATTTCTATGGCAAACAAACAATCGTCCGACGGCTACGGTGCCGAATCGATCAGGGTCCTCGAAGGGCTTGAGGCGGTTCGGAAACGCCCTGGCATGTATATCGGTGATACCGCGGAACGCGGACTCCATCACCTGGTCACCGAGATCGTCGATAATTCGGTGGATGAGGCGTTGGCGGGTTTCTGCAGCGAAATCAGCGTCGTCATCCTGGGCGACGATCGTATCGCGGTGGAAGACAACGGACGCGGCATTCCGGTCGGGATGCATCCGACGGAAAAGCGCTCGGCGCTCGAAGTCGTGCATACCGTGCTACATGCGGGCGGCAAATTCGATCGCGGTGCTTACAAGGTCTCGGGCGGCCTGCATGGCGTCGGCGCCTCGGTCGTCAACGCACTGAGCGAAGAGTTCGAGGCCGAGGTCAAGCGCGACGGCCGGATTTATTTTCAACGCTATGAGCGCGGCATCCCCAAGAGCAAAGTCGAGGAGCGCGGGCCCACCAAGACGACCGGTACGCGCACCGTATTCACGCCCGACGCCTCCATTTTCAAGGAAGTCAAATTCAAGTACGAGACTGTTGCGCGTTATTTGCGGGAGATGGCCTATCTTAACGCCGGCCTCAGGATCCGGCTGAGGGATGAGCGCACCGGCAAGCAGGAGGAATTCCATTACGAAGGCGGCATCGCGGAATTCGTCCAATCGATCAGCGCCGGCAATGAGACCCTGCATGACGTGGTCTTTTTCAAAGGCCTGCGCGAAGGCGACGATATTGAAGTTGCGCTGCAATGGACCGACGCCATCCATGAGACCATCTTCAGCTACGCCAACAATATTCACACGATTGAAGGTGGCACCCATCTGTCGGGCTTGAAGGGCGCGCTTACACGCACGCTCAATTCTTACGCCAGCAAGAACAACCTTTTTAAGAATAAGGATCTACGGCTGGAGGGCGACGATACGCGTGAGGGGCTGGTCGCGATCGTCAGCGTGAAGCTGCCCGAGCCGCAATTCGAGGGGCAGACCAAGACCAAGCTGGGCAATTCCGAGGTCGAGGGCCTGGTCGCCGCGCTGGTCAACGAAAAGCTCGGCGAGTACCTCGAAAAGAAGCCGGGTGACGCCAAGCGCATCGTGCAACGCGCGATTGAGGCGGCCACCGCACGCGAGGCCGCGCGCAAAGCCAAGGAGCTGGTGCGGCGCAAGGGCGCACTCGATTCGGGTTCGTTACCGGGTAAGTTGGCCGATTGCCAGGAACGCGACCCGGCGCGCAGCGAAATTTTCATCGTCGAAGGTGATTCCGCAGGCGGCTCCGCCAAGCAGGGACGCGACCGCCGGTTGCAGGCGATTCTGCCTTTGCGCGGCAAGATTCTGAACGTCGAGCGCGCGCGTATCGACAAGGTCCTGTCCTCGGCTGAACTGCGCACCTTGATCACCGCGCTCGGGATGGGCATCGGTGATGAAAAGGACGTCGAGAAACTACGCTACCATACCGTTATCATCATGACCGACGCCGATGTCGACGGCTCGCATATCCGCACTTTGTTGTTGACGCTGTTCTTCCGCCAATTTCCCGAAATCATCGAAAATGGCTATCTGTACGTCGCGCAGCCGCCGTTGTTTCGCGCCAAAAAAGGCAAGAGCGAACGTTATTTAAAGGACGAAGGCGCACTCGAAGAATACCTGACCGACCTTGGCGCCGAGGCGGTAACGCTTGAAGCCGGACAGGGCCACGACACCCGCCCACCGCTCAAAGGCGCCGCGCTCAAAGCCGTCGTGCGCAAAGCGCTCCACTACGAACGCATGTACGAGGCGCTGGAACGGCGCTCCAAGGAGCGCGCGCTGGTGGCGCAATTGGCGCGTCTGGCCAGCGCGAAGGAAGTCACCGCCGACACGTTCCATAGCGAGGACGCGGTGCGGCAAATGGCCGAGGCGATCAAGCGCGAGCTGCCCGATCTCAACCTCATATACCATGTGATGCCCAGTGACGAATCAAGCTGGCGCGCCGTCTTCACCCACGCTCGCAACGGCGCCACGCCGCCTACGGTGATTGACTCCACGCTGTTCCTTTGTGGTGAACTTCGCGAAATCCGCCGGCTCGGCGCCGACCTCGAAACCTTTAAGGCGCCACTTAAGATTAGAAGCGGTGGCGACGAGGAGCGGGCGGTCGAATCACTCAAGGCGGTCGCCGACGCGGTGCTCGCGGCGGGGCAAAAGGGTATCGAAGTGCAGCGCTACAAAGGTTTGGGCGAAATGAATCCTGAGCAATTGTGGGAAACCACCATGAATCCGGAGTCGCGTTCGATGCTAAGAGTCGAAGTCGGCTCACAGGAAGAAGCCGAGGAGATCTTCAGCAAGCTGATGGGGGATCAGGTCGAGCCACGCCGCCAGTTCATCGAGGAAAACGCCCTCAACGTCAAGAACCTGGATATTTGATTTCGCGCATCAAACCGATTTTAAACTTTTAATTTTAGCTTGTTGACATTCTATTATCGTGTTAATATGTTTCGATTATCACGAAAATGTGGAGGCAAGCGAATGGACACCGCTAATTCGCGTAAATTGAAGGAACTTTTTAGGACCAATCCAGACACAAGATCTATTATCGACGTCTTAAAAACCTATCAGCGAAATCGAA
>JBOHWM010000164.1:0-5195 GCA_050736555.1 Binataceae bacterium (SeqCode) | reverse complement strand
CCCCAGTGCAGGTGAAGGCATCGGAATGTGGGCCGACCCGCGCTCAGGCGCGGCCGTAGACGGGTACCACCGCGCCCGAAGTCACCTGGTTATCCTCCGAACACAAATACGCGAGCGTGCGCGCGATGTCCTCGGGCTTGACCCAATTTTCATGCTTGGCCTTGGGCATTGCCTTGCGATTGGCCTCGGTGTCGATAGTGCTGGGCGCGATCGCGTTAACCAGCACGTTGTCGTTCAAGACCTCCTCGGCCAGTGAGGAGGTGAAAGTCTTAATCGTGCCTTTGGCAACCGCGTAAGCGGCGAAATCGCCCGCCCCTAGCAAACCCGTGCGCGAACTCACCGAAACGATGCGGCCGTACTTGTTCTTGCGCATGAGCGGCACCACCGCACGGCAGCAGATAAACGTCGGCTTGAGGTTGAGGTCGAACATCGCCTGCCATTCTTCCAGCGTGGTCTCTTCAATCGGCTTGCCACCCCAAAATCCACCGACAAGATTGACCAAAATGTCAACGCGGCCGAAGTGCGAGGCTACTTCGCCGACGAATTTCGCCACTTCGGCCTCGCGGCCGACGTCCAGCTTCCGCACCATCAAGCGATTGGCTGCAAAGCGGTTACTCAAGCGTCCGTTCAGCATCGGCACTTCGGCATCGATAATGTAAGGAATCGCGACGTTGGCACCGCTGGTCAGAAAATGGTCGGCAACCGCGCGTCCCAGCGCGCCGGTTCCCCCGGTAATTATTGCGGTCCGATCTTTTAATGTTTCCATGGCCCGCCCTCCCAAATCTTTTCTGGCGTTGGCGTCTTTATTGCCCATACTGGACTCGAATGCCAGCGCCGCAGATATCACTGTCCCGGGTGGCAAACCTTGAGAAGTCTACCCTGATGGCATCGCTTGAAGCGGAACAGGCGAGGCAATTAGCGGGGACGTGCTCGGACTTGTTGTTGGCGTGGCCTTCGGCATTACCTGTAACGGTGAAGCTGATGGCGTGGGATGAGCGGCCTCGGCCAGATAGACCGCAATATCATTGATGTCGGATGCCAGCCACGGCATCGCACGCATGATGTGCGTATGGCGTTTAGGATGATAACCGGGCGGATAAGAATGGTGGATCAGGCGCGCTCTCAACAACGTCCGTGAGGAGCCTGCGATAGGCGGCCCGACCGCACCGGGCAGCCGCGGGTTCTCGTTATGGCAGGAAATACAATCCTGACGATAAATCACCCTGCCGCGTTGCGCTGCCGTCACCGGCTTGCGCGGCCCGCATCCACCAATCGCTAGCGCCGTCCCAATCAGGCAACCGGCGAACGCCCAAAGCAAAGCCTTCACGAGCAGCGAGCGAAATCCAAGGCAAGGCGGCGCATGCCTCAGTCGTCGGACGTGCGCCGCCTTTTTTACAAGCCTATTTCATCTTGGAAGCGGCGAAATCCCAGTTGACCAGGTTCCAGAACGCCTCAACGTACTTCGCACGCGCGTTGCGGTAGTCAATGTAGTAAGCGTGTTCCCATACGTCGCAGGTGAGCAGCGGGTTCTTGTTATGTGCAATCGGATTATCGGCATCGTGGCTCGCTCCGACCATAAGCGAACCGTCGTCGTTTTGCACCAGCCAGGCCCATCCGCTGCCAAAATGAGTAGTGGCGGCCTCACTAAACTTCTTTCTGAACGTGTCGATATCGCCGAACGCTTTCTTGAGCGCGTCAGCCAGCTTGCCGCTGGGGTCGCCGCCGCCTTTGGGCTTCATCGAGGTCCAATAAAAACTGTGATTGAAATGCTGCGCGGCGTTATTGAATAGTCCGCCAGCACCGGCTTCCTTGATGATATGCTCGAGCGGTGCGTTTTCGAACTTGCCGCCTTTGATCAGATTATTGAGATTGTTGACGTAGGCGGCGTGATGCTTGCCATGATGAAACTCGAGCGTTTCCTTCGAGATGTGCGGCGCCAGAGCGTCTATCCCATATGGTAGCTGGGGCAATTCAAAAGCCATTACGGTTTACCATCCTTTTTTCGAGTGAAGTTCGGTCGGCTCGCGTGCGCGCAAACGTGTCTCACAAATGCGCACGTAGTGATACTCGCAAAATTGTAACGCCGAGCTTAAAGCCCATGCAAGTTTCCATGCTTGAGTATCGATGCAGCCGCGCCCCCGAGACTTCTCAGATAAGGGCGCCTACAATTCGCGGCGGCCGTTGAGTGCGCTGCTCAAGGTCGCGGAATCGCTGTATTCAAGGTCACCGCCCGCCGGAAGGCCACGCGCCAGACGCGTCGCTTTGATTCCCAACGGCTTCAGCAGGCGCGCCAGATAAAGCGCGGTCGCTTCGCCTTCCACCGTGGCATTGGTTGCGACGATCACTTCGCGGATAAAGCCGGGGCCGGTCAGATGTTCGATCAGCTCTTTGATTTTCAGGTCGTCGGGACCGATGCCATCCAGTGGAGCGATAGCCCCATGCAACACATGATAGAGGCCGCCGTAGGTGCGAGAACGTTCGATCGCCATCAGGTCGGCCGGCCCCTCAACCACGCAGATCAAGTCATGCTCGCGGTCTGGGTCGGCACAGATAACGCATCGCGGCATATCCGACAGCCCGAAGCATTGCTCGCACAAGCCCACCCGTTCCTTCATTTCGAGTAGCGCTTCCGCCAACGCGATAACGTCGTCGCGCGGACGGTTCAACAGATTGAAGGCGAGCCGCGAGGCGGTCTTCTCGCCGATGCCCGGCAAACGCGACAACTCCTTCACCAACCGCATCATGGCCGGCGGCAGGCCGTCTCCGCGTTTGACATTTTCCGCCATCGGCGCGTTGGGCTGTATTACTGATTGAACCCGGGCAACTTGATTCCGGCCAGGGGGCCGAGCTTGCCGACCTCCTGCGCGACCATTTCCTGGGCACGGCGCAGTCCGTCGTTGATCGCGACCACGATCAAATCTTCAAGCATCGCCTTATCGTTGGCGGCCAACAGAGCGGGGTCAACCTCTATTTTGCGGACCTGCATCGAACCGTCGACCACGGCGTGAACCATGCCGCCGCCCGACTGCGACTCGACAGTTTTGGAAGCCGCCTCGTCCTGCATCTGCTTGAACCTTTCCTGAAGCGCTTGAGCCTGCTGCATGAGGGCGGACAAATCGAATTGCGACACGACATTGCTCCTGAACGGAGGCCATAAAGAGCCTCGTCGTCATAATTTTTTTTCCGATGGGCTATCGGGTCGTGGAGTCTTGACCTCGACCAGCCGCGCGTCCAATTCGTTGAAGATACGCCGCACGACTGGATCGGCCAGCACCGCTTCGCGCACCTGCACCGGGGACATTTGCGCATTCGGCGGACTTGGAATTGAGTCCGGCACTACCGCGAGCCGGCCTTCAGAGCCAACGTCGGACTCCGTACCGATGGAATCGGATTCGGTGGCCGGCGAGGAATGCGAAGCTGGATCATCCGCGTTCGCTGCCGTTTGCCCCGCGGAGTCTTTGTCATCGGCCGCGTTCGCGCTGACCATCCGGGTGCGGATCGGACGTCCATAAAGTTCGGAGGCGAGTTCGGCGATAACTGTGCGATTATCACCCAGGTAGCGTACGTAGATATCGTTGCGCGCGGTAATCGTGAGCAAATCGCCTTCGAGTTCGAGTGCTGCACCTTGTTCCATGAAACCCGCCAAGGCGGCACGCCGACGGCGGATGAAGTCGCGCAGTTCAGGCAAATCGAGTCCGGGGGTCTTTTTCAGCGGCGCGTCGGCTTTGACCTCGCCTTCAACTCGTAGCCGCCGCGTGCCCGTACCAGCGGCTGCCGCGGGCGGACCACCCGCCGAGGCCGCCTCAGCCTTGCGCTCCGGATTGGACGACCGCACGGTCGAGGCACGCGAAGCTTTGGACGAATTCGCCGGCGATGAGGAAGGCGGAGCACCGGCACCGCCCGAATTTGTGCCTGAACCGGCGCTGTTGATCGCGCGAATCAATTCGTCCGCTTCCATCACGGGTGCCAGCGATGCCATCCGGATTACCGCCATCTCGAGCAACATATCGGGATAGGGTGAGCGCATGATGCGCTCCTGCGTATCAGCCATCAGATGGAACAATCGCATCAGATCGCGCGCGCTCGCGTTTTCAGCCAGACGGCGCAATTCGGCCGCTTCCTGATCGGGCATGTCCGCGAGCGGCCCTTGCCCGTCAGCGGCGGGCAACTTGGCGATGGCGAGATTGCGCAAAGATTCGAGCAGATCGCGTCCGAGCGATTCCAAATTGGCGCCGTCACGGTACAGCCCGCGGACGATGTCGAGCGACGGCGCGGCCTGTTTGCCTAATATCGATTCGATCAGGTCAAATATGCGGCTGCGGCTCGCTACGCCGAGAATCGACGCCACCTCGCCTTCCAGCACTTTGCCGTCAAGCGAGGCAAGCGCGGTTTCGAGCATCCGCTCGGCGTCGCGCATGCTGCCGCCGGCCTCGCGCGCGAGTAACCGCAGCGCGGCATCGTCGGCCACCGCTTCTTCGCGCGCGATCAATTCCTTGAGCCGCCCCAGGATCATCGTGAACGGAATACGGCGGAAATCGTAGCGTTGCAGCCGCGACAAAATCGTCTCCGGCATCTTCTGCGGTTCGGTCGTGGCCAGGATGAATTTGACGTGAGCGGGCGGCTCTTCGAGCGTCTTCAACAGCGCATTGAAGGCTTGATCGGTGAGCTGATGGGCCTCGTCGATGATGTAAATCTTGAAGCGGTCACGCGCCGGACGGTAACCCAGGTTTTCGATGATGGCGCGGGCGTCGTCAATTTTGCGATAGGTCGCACCGTCTATTTCCACCACGTCCAGCGCCGTGCCCGCGCGGACTTCGAGGCACGCCGCACATTTGCCGCATGGCTCCGCGGCGGGGCCCTCATGACAATTGAGACATCGCGCCAGGATGCGTGCGGCAGTGGTCTTGCCCACGCCGCGTATACCGGTGAACAGAAACGCATGCGCGATGCGGCCGCTTTGGAGCGCTCGTTCCAAGGTGCGCGTGACATGTTCTTGTCCAACCAGTTCGCCGAAGCGTTCCGGACGCCATTTGCGCGCGAGCACCAGATGGGATGACGGAGTGCCAGCCATGCACCTTCTTCACAATCGCTGCCGGTCGAATGATAGCCAGGCACCCCTGCGGCACAGGGAATGGGCCGGTACCGTTGCTTCCTTCCGGACCTGGCGGGGTTCGCGGCGTTCCCTTGCGCAGGAC